>NZ_JAAAPJ010000019.1 GCF_009909145.1 Corallococcus silvisoli | reverse complement strand
CCTCGGTGGGGCTGGGGGTGGACAATGCGCGCTGACGCCTTGCTGCTGGCCCTGGCGGTGCTGACGACGGGCTGCGCTTCCATGCCCTCCGCGCGGCATCGCGGAACACTGCACATGAGTGGCCCGGTGGGTGGAGGCGCGGGCTTCGAGGACGAGGGGCGGCTACCGCGCCGACATGCCCCCTTGGCTGAAGCAACGGGGGCCGGTGGCGGCAGTGTGGCAGGGCCGGTCCGCGATGCCATGCCGCGCAGCGCGTCCGAAGAGGACTCCTGGGAGAAGCTACTCACGGACGCCGGGCTGGAGGCCCAGGACGTGCGTCCCCTGGCGGGCGGGGCGCTGACTCCTGCGCAGGCCGCGAGGCTGCTGGGCCAGCTGATGCAGAAGCCGGTGACGCTGGGCAACTTTCCGCCCCGCATGGCGGCGGGCTTCCTGCTGCGCGAGGTGCTGGAGCGTGGCGAAGTCTCCCGCGAGGAGCTGCTGCGCCGCGTGGAGCGATTCGCCCGGGAGCAGGTGGCTGTCCTCCGACCGGATGGCTACCTCGCATGGGCCCTCAACGGAAACACGCAGCAGAAGGTGGCACCCGTCGAATGGAAGGACGGCGCCTTCCGGGCGGGCAACTTCGAGCTGGGCCGCTTCTACAGCGGCAAGGGCGGTGTCTTCCGCGCCGTGGACGCGCAGCTCCAGGCCTCGGACTGGCGGCCCCTGGCCGAGGTTTACAGCGACGCGGATGTCATCAGTCGCTCGCTGGATGGGGCACAGGACGCCTTCGTGGAGCTGTACCACGCGCTGGGACAGACCCTCTCCCGCCCCATGGACAGCGTCGCGGCGCTGAGCAACCTGCCCGCTGGCGTCGCGGCCCTCATCGCGTCATCGCCCGCGTACTGGGAGCGCTTTCGGTACATGACGCAGGGCGAGCAGGTCCGCGAGGTGGCGCGGCTGACGACGAACGTCATCGCGACCTGGGGGGCGGCCTCGGCCACGACGCGCACGTTGACGGGATTGTCGGCGGGTGCGGAAGCCACGTTGCCGGTGCTCTCGCTGTCGTCGGAGGGCGCACTAGCGTTGGAGCGCGTCGCGGTGCCAGTAGGACGCGCGGCGTCGGTGTTGAGCGGAGGGCCGGGGGCGGCCATCATCCTTCTGAAGGCAGGGGATTCGGCGGGTTCAGGTGGCGGAAGCGGTGAAGGCGCACAGGGTGCAGCGCCGTCGAGCGGGCCGAAGGGCTACTCGTCCTTCAAGTCGTTCAAGAGGGCCATGGGGCCAGCAGGGGAGGGCAAGGAGTGGCACCACATCGTGGAGCAGACGGACGGGAACGCGGCACGCTTCGGACCGCAGGCGCTCCACAACACCGAGAACATCATCCCGCTCGACAAGGCACTTCATAACTCGGTGAGCGCATTCTACTCGTCCAAGCGCCAGTTCATTACCGGCGCAGAGTCGCTGACCGTGAGGCAGTGGCTGAGTGCCCAGTCACTCGAAGCACAACGAGCGTTCGGTCTGCGGGCAATCGAGAACATCAAGAAAGGATATTGGCGATGACGCCTACAGCACTCGTCGATGACTTCGCCTATCACGTTGAGGCGCAGACTGACGCGATCTTCCGAGGAGATGCCAAGACCGGCAACAAGCACGCAAAGAAGTACGAAACTGCGATGAAGAAGCTCCGAGACTTCGGGGACGAAGGTCGCGAAGCGCTCACGGTTCTACTGAGACACTCTCGGATGGACGTACGAGTCGCAGCAGCGGCGTATCTCCTCCGCTACAGGACTGACGAAGCGAAGGCCGTCCTGGAGCACGCCGCAGGCGGGGAGGGGTTGGCGGCGTTTGAGGCATCAGAGGTTCTGAAGCGATGGGAGGAGGGGGCCTGGAACCTGGACCCGGCGTAGCGCCCATCACCCCGTGGAGACGCGATTCAAGGGGCCCATCAGGCCGTTGCCGCTAACGACGCGCTAACGACATCAGGTAGACTCCACCGGACGCTGCTGGACGGGTCCGATACTGCGAAGATGGCAGTATGGGGGCGTAACCCCTCGGAAGTATTGGCGGTAGAGCACGGGAATCGAACTCGCCAGGGACTGCTCTCGCAGCCCCTCACCGGTTTTGAAGACCGGGCCGGCCACCAGGTCCGGAGGCTCTACCAACTCCGATTACCGCCGCTTGCGCCCGGTCCGTCAACCGCGGTCACGCCTTCCGCGCGGAGATCAGCGCGTACTCGTCGCACTGGAAGAGCGTGAAATCGTCCTGGAGCGTCGGCATGTGCCCGCCGTCACGACCGAGGACAAGGTTCCCGGCTGACAGCCCGTCTACTCCTGGGTCCAGTTCAGCGACATCGACGCGCAGCCGGCGCTCGTGAACACGAACCTCACGAAGCTGCCGGATGGATGGCGTCCCACCGCCACCGTCTTCGATTCAGCCGCCGCTGCTCGCCTGGCAGATGCCGGGGCAGTCCGCCCCGGAGCCGGGCGTGCACGTGTCGGATGGATCATCCACGCAGTGCGTCCCCGACACATCCGTCGCGCAGCCTCCGAAGAGCCCGCCACAGCACGCGACATAGCCGTCCGGCACGTCACACGGCGTCTCGAAGCCCTGGCACGTGCCGCTGGCCGAGCGCGCGAACACCTTCACCCGTGGACACTCGCGCGGCACCTCGCTCCCTCCGCCCGTGCACCCCGCCATGCCCAGCATCGCCATCAGCCCCAGCCTCATCCGTGCATGCATGGCACGCATCAGGGCAGGGGAGCGCGGGGCTAGTCCAGTCCCCGCTCCCAGAGGTCGTCTTCATCCAGACCCATCAGGTGACCCACTTCATGCATCACCGTGATGCCAATCTGCTCGATCAGCTCCTCGCGGGTGCGCGCGAAGCGCTCCAGGTTCTTCTGGTACAGCACGATGGACGGCGGGAAGTGATCCGCCGCGTCCATCACGCTGCGCTCGCCCACCGGCGTGCCCCGGAACACCCCCAGGATGCACGGGGACAGGGGCGGCTGCTGACCCAAGAGGTCCTCGTCCGACGGCAGGTCCTCCACCGCCAGGGTGACGTTGTCCATGTACTGCTTCACCTGCGAGGGCAGGGCGCCCATCGCGTCCTCCACCGCGCGGTCGAACGCCGCCTCTTCCAGCGCCACCGGCGGCGGCAGCTCCTCGGGCGCCAGCGTCTGCGCCCGCCCGAAGCGCTTCTTCGCCTCGCGCCCGTCCCCGCGCCGCTCCGCGAGGAGCCCCAGGTAGTGGTGCGCCCAGGCCTCGTCCGGCGCGTCCTTCAGCACCCGCTCGAAGGACTCCTGCGCGGGGGCGAAGCGGCACAGCTCGAACAGCGCGATGCCCCGCTCCAGCTGCGCGTCCGGCGAGCGAGGCATGTGCATGAGCGCCGCGTCCAGGCTCTTGAGCGCGGACTCGCACTCGCCCAGCTGGTTGAGGCCCATGCCCTCCAGCAGCAGGAACTCGTAGACGAGCTCCACGTCGTCGGCCTTCTGCGCGAGCTTCCTCCCGCGGCCGCACCACTCCAGCCCTTCCTCCACCGCCTCGCGGTCCTCACCCGTGCGGCAGACGAGGAACTCCGCCGCCCCGAAGAGGATCTCCAGGTCCTCCGGCGCGGCCTTGAGCGCGGCGCCGTAGGCCCGGCCCGCGTCCTCCAGCCGGCCCACCTCCACCAGCGCCGCGGCCCGGTAGTGCAGGGCTTCTGGTGACTCCGGGACGTCCCGGAGGAGGGCGTCGGCGCCGACGAGCGCGGCCTCGAAGTCCTGGGCCTCGAAGGCGTCCGCCACCCCGTCCAGTCGCGCGTCCACGCCTCGCGCCTCCCCTTGCTTCGCCGTGCGCTTCGCCATTCGGGCAGGCAGCTAAGAAGCCGTCCTTCGCGTTGTCAACGACCGGCGTGGCTGTTACCTTCCAGCGCCCCGTTTCGGCCCGAACCCCGTGAACATCCTGGTCGTAGACGACGATTACGAGCTGTGCACCATGCTCTCTCGCTACCTGGAGATGCACGGGTACACCGTGTTCTCGGCGTCGGACGCGCTCCAGGCCCTGGACATCATGGAGCGGCACCCCGTGGGGCTGGTCATCACCGACTACCTGATGCCCCACCTGGACGGCATCCACTTCACGGAGATGCTGAAGGCGGACCCCCGCTTCCAGAGCATCTCCGTCCTGATGATGACGGCCAGCACCGACGCCAACATCTCCGACCGGGGCCTGCGCAAGGGGGTGGCCATCACCCTGCAGAAACCCCTGGACATGGGGCAGCTGCTCAACCTCGTCCGCTTCGCGGAATAGCCGCCGTCCCCGGTCGCCGGGGCCCCCACCCGGGCGGGCCAGAAGGCGTCCTCAGGGTCACACGCCTGCCCCTTTCCGTTGACATCGTCGATGCGACCCTTATGTTGGCGCTCGACATGGCCGAGTGCTAACGGCCATCCCCATTCGTAGAAATTCCCCAAGTATTATCGGAGGTTGCGATGGCAGCGAAGGAAATCTTCTTCCATCAGTCCGCGCGCGATTCCATCCTGCGCGGCGTCCGGATCCTCGCGGATGCGGTCGCGGTGACGCTCGGTCCCAAGGGCCGCAATGTCGTCATCGAGAAGAGCTTCGGCTCGCCCACGATCACCAAGGACGGCGTCACCGTCGCCAAGGAGATCGATCTCGAGAACCGTTTCGAGAACATGGGCGCGCAGATGGTGAAGGAGGTCGCGTCGAAGACCTCCGACAAGGCGGGCGACGGCACGACGACGGCGACGGTGCTCGCGCGCGCCATCTATGAGGAGGGCCTGAAGCTGGTGGCCGCCGGCCACAGCCCCATGGACCTCAAGCGCGGCATCGACAAGGCGGTGGAGGTGGTGGTCGCGGAGCTGAAGAAGCTCTCCAAGCCCACGACCGACAAGCACGCCATCGCGCAGGTGGGCACCATCTCCGCCAACGGCGACGAGACCATTGGCCACATCATCGCGGACGCGATGGAGAAGGTGGGCAAGGAGGGCGTCATCACCGTCGAGGAGGCCAAGGGCCTGGAGACGACGCTCGACGTGGTGGAGGGCATGCAGTTCGACCGCGGCTACGTGTCGCCGTACTTCGTGACCAACCGCGACCGCATGGAGGTCGTCCTGGACGACCCCTACATCCTCATCAGCGAGAAGAAGGTCTCGTCGATGCAGGACATGATCCCCGTGCTGGAGGCGGTGGCGCGCTCGGGCAAGCCGCTGCTCATCATCGCGGACGACATCGAGGGCGAGGCGCTGGCCACCCTGGTGGTCAACAAGATCCGCGGCGTGCTCAACGTGGCCGCGGTGAAGGCGCCGGGCTTCGGCGACCGCCGCAAGGACATGCTCAAGGACATCGCCACGCTGACGGGCGGCATGGTGGTGAGCGAGGAGCTGGGTCACAAGTACGAGAACCTGACCCTCAATGACCTGGGCCGCGCCAAGCGCATCACGGTGGACAAGGACAACACCACCCTCGTGGACGGTGCCGGCCAGAAGTCGGAGATCGAGGGCCGCATCAAGCTCATCCGCACCCAGATCGAGACGGTCACCAGCGACTACGACCGCGAGAAGCTCCAGGAGCGCATGGCGAAGCTCGTGGGCGGCGTGGCGGTCATCAACGTCGGCGCGGCGACCGAAGTGGAGATGAAGGAGAAGAAGGCCCGCGTGGAGGACGCGCTGCACGCGACCCGCGCGGCCGTCGAAGAGGGCATCGTCCCCGGCGGCGGCGTGGCCTACATCCGCAGCCTCAAGGCCCTGGACGCCCTGAAGCTGGGCGGCGAGCAGGACTTCGGCGTGGAGATCATCCGCAAGGCGGTGACGGAGCCCCTGCGCAAGATCGCCAGCAACGCGGGCGTCGAGGGCGCCGTCGTCATCAACAAGGTCAAGGAAGGCACCGGCGCGTTCGGCTTCAACGCCCGCACGGAGACCTACGAGGACCTGGAGAAGGCGGGCGTCATCGACCCGACCAAGGTCGAGCGCACCGCGCTGCAGAACGCCGCGTCCGTGGCGTCCCTGCTGCTCACCACCGAGGCGATGATCGCCGAGCGCCCGAAGAAGAAGGCCAAGGGCGGCGCCGGTGGCGCGGGCGGGATGCCGGAGTACGGCGGCGACGACATGGACTACTGAGCCACCCCGGCTCAGGCAGTCACTGAAGGGCGGCGGGCCTCACGGGTCCGCCACCCGTCGGGTTTCCGGCCCCGGTGGGCCTCGCGCGACGCGGGGCGCCCGGGGCCGGAGTCTTTTCAGGGCTGGGCCTTCTTGAAGGCGAGCCCCAGCTCACGGCTGAGCGCCGTGGTGTCGGAGAGCAGCTTGGGCAGGCACGCGGCGGCCCCGGCGCGCAGCGACGCCAGCGCCGTCTCCATGGTGAGGTGCTCGGCCAGGACGACGAAGGGCGCGCCCTGGCTCAGCCCCCGGGCCAGCTCCAGCGCCTTCTTCCCGTAGGCCGGCGCGAAGTCCCACGACACCACCACGCCCACGGGGGGCTCCATCGCGGCCACCTCCGCGCCCGGGACGACGCGCGCCTCCAGCCCCAGCAGGGCCAGGGCCTCGGAAATCAGCCGGGCGGTGGCCGGGTGGTCCTCCAACACGTCCACCCGCCGCGTCGCGGTGGTGGAGGCGGGAGCGGGCGGTGCCGGGGGCGTGTACAGCGCCTGGCGCAGCAGCGCGCGCACCTGGCGGATGTCGTCGAAGGGCTTGAGCAGGTAGTCCACCACGCCCAGCTGCAGCGCCTGCTGCGTCGTCACCAGCGACGGGTAGCCCGTCATCAGGATGACGCGCGACGTGGGGTCCAACCGCCGCGCATGCTGGGCCAGCTCCAGCCCGGACAGGCCGGGCAGGTTCTTGTCCGTGACGATGAGGTCCACCTTCGAGGAGCGCAGGAGCTCCAGCGCGGCCTCGCCCGTGGCCGCTTCGATGACCTCGCACTCCTTGTCCATCAGGTCCTTGAAGACCATCCGGATGATGCCCTCGTCATCCACCACCAGCAGCCGCTTGCGCGGGGGGCGGGGCGCGTCCGTGGGCGGGAAGAGCACTCGGAACACGGTGGCGGGCGGCGGCACGTCGCGCAGCGTCGTCGGCGGAACGAGGGCAATCTGCGCGTGGTGTTCCTGCGCGATGCGGCGGCAGACCGCGAGCCCCAGGCCGGTGCCGCGTTTGCTGGCGGAGACGTAGGGTTCGAAGATGCGCGCGCGCAGCTCCTCCGGGATGCCCGGCCCCCAGTCGGAGACGTAGAGGGCCGTGGACGCGCCCTCGCGCGCGAGCGTCACCTTCACCCGGCCCCGGCCGGACATGGCGTCGCGCGCGTTGTTGAGCAGGTTGAGGGTGAGCTGTTCGATGAGCCGCGCGTTGCCCTGGATGGGGAGGTCCTCGGGCGCCTCCACCTCCAGGGAGATGCGCGCCGAGTCCGGATTGACGCTGAACACCTTCGCCGCGGCCCAGATGGGCGCGGCCAGGGACAGCCGCTGCTGCGGGGCGGGCCGCTCGCTGGCCAGGCGGATGAAGTCGGAGACGATCTGCTCCATCCGCTCCACCTGCGCCAGCAGCAGCTTCAAGGGGCCGCTGGAGCCGCCTTCCTCCGCCAGCAGCTGGGCGTAGGCCTTGGCGCCCAGCAGGGGCTGGCGCAGCTCGTGGAGGACCTCCGCGGCGACCTGGTGGGTATGGGCGTTGGCGCGCTGGAGGGCCGCCGCCGCGAGTCGGGCCGCGGGCAAATCCCCTGCATCCAGGGCCTGGAGCAGTTGCGCGAGCGGCGAGGGGGTCTCCATGCGTCGGGAGCATGGCGGAGGCGGGTGTTCACGCGCAACGCGTCCCCCGCGGGATTCGGTTGACCGGATCCTCCGCCGAACGGATGCTCGCGGCGCCTTCCAGCCGGGCACGGGGGACGTGCGTGCCCGCCCGCTCGCTGGGGGCTCTCCCTGTCGCAGAGGTCCGCATGCCGCAGACGAACCCGTTCCACTCGCTGACGCCCCGGAAGCTGACGGACTCCGAACTGGCCCGCTCCATCCGGCTCAACATCGAGGCGGAGCTGGACGCCATCAACCTCTACGCCGCGCACCTGGACGCCACGGACAACGAGGAGGCCAAGGCCATCCTGCGCCACGTCATGGACGAGGAGCGCGAGCACGCCGCGCTGTTCTGGCAGCTCATCGCGCGGTTGGATCCGCAGCAGGCGCAGCACGACCGCGAGGCGTCCCAGAAGTACCAGCTCATCACCACCGGCGCGTCCCACGAAGAGGTGGAGGCGGTGGGGGAGGGCGGTGCCGCGGAGGCGCCGGACGTGGAGCTGCCCAAGCGGCTCACCGTGGGCAACCTGCGCAAGTAGCGCGGGCCCCGGGCCTTCTCTCCCCGGGCGTGGACGTTCAGCCCTGGGGAGGCGGGCCGTGGCGGCGCTCGGCCGGGGTGGCTTCCAGGTCCTGCGCCGCCATGTAGACGACGTTGCGGCTGCCGCGCTTGCCCCGGTACATGGCCCGGTCGGACAGGTCCAGCAGGTGGTCCTTGTCCTGGGCGTGCTCCGGGAAGCTGGCGACGCCGATGCAGGTGGTGAGCTTGAGGGCCAGCCCCTCACGGCCGAGGAACTGGTGGGTCTCCATGGTGCGGCGGATGCGTTCGGCCACCTTGAGGGCGCCGCCGGAGTCGGTGCCGCGCAGCAGCACCACGTACTCGTCGCCGCCGAAGCGCGCGACGACGTCCGGGTCGCGCACGCAGCCCTTGAGCACGCGCGCGGCCTCCACCAGCACGCGCGAGCCCACCAGGTGCCCGTGCGTGTCGTTGATGGCCTTGAAGCGGTCCAGGTCCAGGAACAGCAGGGAGAAGGGCCGCTGCGTCTGCCGGGCCTCGTTCACCTCGCGGTCCAGCACGAGGTGCAGGTAGCGCGTGTTGAACAGGCGGGTGAGGTCGTCGACGTACGCCAGGTCCTCCACGGCGGCGAAGCGGCCCAGGTTGCGCAGGGCCAGCGCCCAGTTGCGCACGAGGAAGCCCACGGTCTCCGCGTGGTGCTCCGCGGGCGCGGTGTCGTGGAAGAGCACCGCGTGGCCCAGCACCGTGTCGCCGTCCACGGCGGGGAAGGCGAGGGTGCGCGGCCAGGGGACCTGGAGCCCATCCAGCTCCGCGGGCGTGCGGGTGACGGACAGGCGCTCCGTGAGCTGCGGAAGCAGCGTGTCGTGCAGGTCCTCCGGCAGGCCGCGCATGCCGTGCGCGCGGAAGCCGGAGCCGGGGTCGCGCTCCAGGAGCATCACCGCGGAGGCGTTGGCCATGGACTCCAGCGCGTCCGAGGCGGCCGTGGCCAGCCGCTCCCGGTCCAGCGTGGTGGCGATCCGCTGGCCCGCCTCCAGCAGCGCGACGTGCTGGCGCAAGGAGGCGTTCTCACGCATCAGGTCGCGCGTGGTGAGCGCGCGGCGCAGGGCGTGCTGCAGGGCCTCCGGCGCCACCGGCTTGACCAGGTACTCCGCCGCGCCGCTCTTGATGGCGCGCACCGCGGGGGCCACCTTGTCCAGGCCGGTGATGACCACCACCTCCACGCCGGGGTAGCGCTCGCGCACGTGGCGGAGCACCTCCATGCCGTCGCCGCCGGGGAGGATGAGGTCGGTCACCACCGCGTCGAACCGCTCCGCGGCGAGGGCGGACTTCGCGTCCGCCACGGTGGGCACGGCGGTGACGATGTGTCCCGCGGCCGTGAGGTAGTCGCCGTAGAGATTGCGGGCGATCTTTTCGTCGTCGACGAGGAGCAGTCGCGCCATGACTGTTCACGGCTTAGCACCCAACCCCGGAGTGCTGCTAGGGTCCCCGGCCGTGTCGCCCTTTGAAAGCGGACGCCGGCTCTGCCTGCTGGTGGAGGCCGGTGAGACGCGCTACGCGGTGGAGGCCACCTCCGTCATCGAGGTCGCCATGCCGGGCGCTCGCGGCGCGAGCCTGCGCGGCGTGCTGGAGGTGAAGGACCTCTCCGCGCTGCTCGGCGGGCCGCCGGAGGACGTGCCGGGCATGGTGGTGGTGCTGGATGTCAGCCCCACGCTCGCGGTGCGCGTACGCTCGGTGGTGGAGGTGGCGGACGTCGCGCGCGACCCCTTCTTCCTCCTGCCCCCGGGGCTGGCGGACTCGCTGGCGCCCCTGAGCCGGGGAGCGGTGCTGCACAAGGACCGGCTGTATCTGGAGCTCATCGTGGAGGCGCTGCCCCACCGGGCGGGCCCCCGGGCCGCGCCTCCGGAGCCCCGGCCGGTGCACTGGGCGGACGAGCCGCCCGAGCGAGCGCTGGTGCTGGAGTCCCAGGGCGTGCTGTTCGGCGTCCCGCTGGGCTGCGTCTCCCAGGTGGTGCCGAAGGGGGAGGCCTTCAGCGTGCTCCCGGTCCAGAGCGGACCGGTGGCGGGGGTCTTCCCGCACGCGCAGGCGCTCTGGCCCATCTGCTCGGTCCCGGCGTTGCTGGGGGCCCAGGCGCAGGTGGAGGACCTGTTCGTGCTCACGGAGCTGGCTGGCCGGAACGTAGGGCTGGCGGCCACCCGGGTGCTCGGCGTGCTGCAGAAGTTCAAGCCAGCTGAGCTGATGGGAACCTTCCGGGCGCCGGGGCTGCCGGATCCGGTGATGTTACTGGACCTGCAGCGCATGTTTTCTTGATCGGCCCGACGCGCGAATCCTAAGCTTCTCCGATTGACACAGGACCAGCAGGCAGGCTTGCTCGTCCGAAATCTCAAACGAATTCAGGGGGGTATGCGCCCCCCGAGGCCGGAGCCGATGCCCAAGAATCTGCTGATCGCCGACGACTCGCTCACCATCCGCAAGGTGATCGGGATGATCTTCGCGACGGAAGACTTCCAGGTGACCGCGGTGGACAACGGGCTGGACGCCATCTCCCGCACGCGCGAGCTGCGTCCGGACGTGGTCCTCGCCGACGTGACGATGCCCGGCAAGAGCGGTTACGAGGTCTGCGAGGCGCTCAAGAGCGACCCGTCCACGCAGGCCATCCCGGTGCTGCTGCTGGCCGGCACCTTCGAGGCGTTCGATGAGAACCGCGCGAAGGCCTCCCGGGCGGACGACCACATCACCAAGCCCTTCGAGAGCCAGATCCTCCTCGACAAGGTGAAGGCGCTGGTGGGCCAGAAGTCCAACACGATGCCCGCCTCCGCCGCGACGCGCGTGCTGCCCCAGACGGCCGCGCCCACGGCCGTCGCCGCGCCGCCCGCCGCCGCGCCTCCGGGAGCACGTCCCCCGGGTGCGCCTCCGCCGGGCGCCGTGCCTCCGGGAGCGCGTCCTCCGCCGGGCGCTGCTCCTCCGGGTGCGCGTCCTCCGGGGCCGGGCGTGCCGCCGCCTCCGGGCATGGCGCGTCCTCCGCCGGGCGCTGTTCCGCCGGGCGCGCGTCCTCCGGGTGCGCCTCCACCGGGCGCCGTGCCTCCGGGAGCGCGTCCGCCGCCGGGCGCCGCTCCTCCGGGCGCGCGTCCCCCGGGGCCGGGCGTGCCGCCGCCTCCGGGCATGGCGCGTCCGCTGCCGGGCGCCGTTCCGCCTCCGGGAGCGCGTCCTCCGGGCGCTCCGCCCCCGGGCATGGCCGCGCGCCCTCCGGCTCCGGGTGCACCGAACATCCCGGGTGGCTTCCCTCGGCCTCCGGGCGCCGCGCCGCTGCCGGCCGCGCCTCCTCCCGCCGCGGCTCCGCCGGCGGCCCGCACCCGGGATCCGTTCGGGCTGGGGGCTCCGTCCGCGCCCGCCGGCATGCAGGCCCGGCAGGAGAGCATCCGCATCGAGGACTCGCTGCCCGAGCCCAGCGGCGCGGAGGAGATCTCCCTGGACATCGGCGGCCCCGGGCCGGCCGCCCCTCCGCAGCGCGCCCGCCCGGCCGCGGATGGTGGCGAGGCGCTGCTTCGCGAGGCGCTGTCGAAGGCGTCCCGCGACGTTATCGAGAAGATTGCCTGGGAGGTCGTCCCGCAGCTGGCGGAGACGATCATCCGGCAGGAGCTGGAGCGGCTCATCAAGGACCGCGAGACCCAGCATTGATTCGCAGTCCCCTCTGATTCCCCGCCGGCCCCGTCGGGGGCCGGCCGTCTTCAATGACTGACACGACTGAACTGTCCAAGGCCTACGAGCCCTCCGAGGTGGAGGCGCGGTGGTACAACCACTGGCTGGAGCGCGACTACTTCCGCGCCGAGGCCACTTCCTCCAAGCCGCCGTTCAGCATCGTGCTGCCGCCGCCCAACGTGACGGGCAGCCTGCACATCGGCCACGCGCTCACGGCGACCATCCAGGACATCCTCACGCGCTGGAAGCGCATGAGCGGCTTCAACGCGCTCTGGCTGCCGGGCACCGACCACGCGGGCATCGCCACGCAGATGGTGGTGGAGAAGGAGCTGAAGAAGGCGGAAGGCAAGAGCCGCCACGACCTGGGCCGCGAGGCGTTCCTCGAGCGCGTCTGGACGTGGAAGGGCAAGTACGGCGCGCGCATCGGTGAGCAGCACCGCTACCTGGGCGCGTCGCTGGACTGGAGCCGCGAGCGCTTCACGATGGACGAGCAGTCCTCCGCCGCGGTGCGCGAGGTCTTCGTCCGGCTGTACGAAGAGGGCCTGATGTACCGGGCCCAGAAGCTCATCAACTGGTGTCCGTCCTGCCGCACGGCGCTGAGCGACCTGGAGGTCGAGCACGAAGAGAAGAACGGCTCGCTCTGGCACATCCGCTACCCGGTGAAGGGCAGCGACCGCACGCTCACCGTGGCGACGACGCGTCCGGAGACGCTCCTGGGCGACACCGCGGTGGCGGTGCACCCGGACGACCCGCGCTACGCGGACCTGGTGGGCAAGACGGTGGCGCTGCCGCTGACCGACCGCGAGATTCCCATCATCGCGGACGGGGAGCTGGTGAACATGGAGTTCGGCACCGGCGTGGTGAAGGTCACGCCCGCGCACGACTTCAACGACTACCAGACGGGCCTGCGCCACAAGCTGCCGATGCTGTCCATCCTGGACGAAGCGGCGCGGATGACGAAGGACACCGGCAAGTACGCGGGCCTGGACCGGAC
Organism: Corallococcus silvisoli; assembly: GCF_009909145.1. NCBI lineage: Bacteria > Pseudomonadati > Myxococcota > Myxococcia > Myxococcales > Myxococcaceae > Corallococcus > Corallococcus silvisoli. Next base: position 179,337 of record NZ_JAAAPJ010000019.1, on the reverse strand, counting down.
CGAGGCACGCAAGCAGGTGCTGGCGGACCTGACGGAGCTGGGGCTGCTGGAGAAGGAGGAGCCGCACAAGCTGAACGTGGGCACCTGCCAGCGCTGCGCCACGGTGGTGGAGCCGCGCCTGTCGCCGCAGTGGTTCGTGAAGATCGAACCGCTGGCGAAGCCGGCCATCGAGGCGGTGGAGCAGGGCCGCACGAAGTTCGTCCCGGAGACGTGGACGAACACGTACTTCCACTGGATGCGCAACATCCACGACTGGTGCGTGAGCCGCCAGCTGTGGTGGGGCCATCAGATTCCCGCGTGGTACTGCGCGGCGTGCAGCCCGGCGGGCGAGGCGCGGTCGCTGGACACGGCGGACGTCATCGTGTCGCGCACGACGCCGGAGTCCTGCCCGAAGTGCGGCGGCACGCAGCTGGTGCAGGACCCGGACGTGCTGGACACGTGGTTCTCGTCCGCGCTGTGGCCGTTCTCCACGCTGGGGTGGCCGCGCCAGACGCCGGAGCTGAACACCTTCTACCCGACGTCCGTGATGGAGACGGGCCACGACATCATCTTCTTCTGGGTCGCCCGGATGATGATGATGGGCCTGCACTTCATGAACGACGTGCCCTTCCGCACCGTGTACCTGCACGCGATGGTGCGCGACGAGAAGGGCGAGAAGATGTCCAAGACGAAGGGGAACGTCATCGATCCCCTGGACGTCATCCTGGGCGCCAAGGCGGACGCGCTCCAGCCGTCCCTGCGCAACCGCTTCCCGCAAGGGATGCCCGCGTTCGGCGCGGACGCGCTGCGCTTCACGCTCGCGTCGCTCACGCAGCAGGGCCGTGACATCAAGCTGTCGATGGACCGCCTGGGTGGCTACAAGGCGTTCTGCAACAAGCTGTGGAACGCCAGCCGCTTCGCCCTGATGAACATGGGCGACTTCAACCTGGACCGGACGCCGCTGGAGGGCCGCGCGCTGACGCTGGCGGACCGGTGGATCCTCTCCCGGTTGCAGAAGGCCACGCTGGAGACGCGCGCGTCCCTGGAGGCGTACGGCTTCGCCGAGGCCGCGTCCACGCTGTACCAGTTCCTGTGGGCGGAGTTCTGCGACTGGTACATCGAGCTGGCGAAGGGCTCGCTCTACGGCGAGGACGCGCAGGCCAAGGACACCACGCGCGCGGTGCTGGTGCACTGCCTGGACCGCATCCTGCGGCTGATGCACCCGTTCATGCCGTTCATCACCGAGGAGATCTGGCAGAAGCTGCCGATGTCCCGGTCCACGGAGAGCATCTGCATCGCGGCGTACCCGGAGCCGGAGGCGGCGCGGGTGGACGCGTCCGCGGAAGCGGAGATGGCGCCGGTCATCGCGGCCATCGAGGGCCTGCGCACGCTGCGCGGCGAGAGCAACCTGCCGCCGTCCGCCAAGGTGAAGGCGGTGGTGCAGAGCCCGGACGCGACGACGCGCGAGCTGCTGGAGCGCTGGCGCGCGTACCTGATGCCGCTCGCGGGCCTGTCCGAGGTCGTGGTGGGCCCGCCGGGCGCCAAGCCCCCGCAGGCGGCGGCGTTCGTGAGTGGCAATCTGGAGATCTACGTCCCGCTGGCGGGCCTCGTGGATCTGGACGCGGAGCGCGACCGCCTGAAGAAGGAGATCGCCCGCGCCGAGCAGGAACTCACCGGTTTGCAGCGCAAGCTGGACAACCCCAACTTCGTGGCCCGTGCTCCGCCGGACGTGGTGGAGAAGGACAAGGCCCGGGTGGCGGAGCTCCAGGAGCGCGCGGTCAAGCTGCAGGATCACCTCCAGCGCATCGCCCCGGAGCCCCCCATGTCCGAGACGCCGTCGTCGTTGCCGGGCAGCACCGAGTCCGAAGCCCCTGAAGTGTCCGAGAGCCCCGCACCCGAGAACGCCCAGGTGAAGGTGGCCGCCGAGCCTTCGTCGCCGAAGGGTGAAGAGGTGAACCTGGGGCAGGAGTTGAAGGGCGAGATGGAGGCGGAGGCCGCTGGGCAGGCGCCCCAGGCCGCCGACCCGGTGGTGGAGGACGCGCTCAACAAGCTGCGCGAGGGAACCAAGGAAGGGTTGTCCGCCGCGGACCACCACGACCTGGGCGTCGCGTACATGAGCATGGGCCTCGTGGACGACGCGATGCGCGAGTTCGACCGGGCCAAGGAGGGGGGAGACTCCCGCGAGGCGCCGGAGGGCACCTCCGCGCCCGTGAAGAAGGCCGCGGGCAAGAAGGCGCCGGCGAAGAAGGCCGCCGGAAAGTCGGCGCCCGCGAAGAAGGCCGCGAGCAAGAAGTCGGGCGCGAAGAAGGCCGCGGCCAAGAAGGCGCCGGCCAAGAAGGCCTCCGCGAAGAAGGCGGCGGGGAAGAAGTCCGCGGCGAAGAGGGCCACGGGCAAGAAGGCGCCGGCCAAGAAGGCTTCCGCGAAGAAGGCGGCAGGGAAGAAGTCCGCGGCGAAGAAGGCCACGGGCAAGAAGGCTTCCGCGAAGAAGGCGGCGGGGAAGAAGACCGCCGCGAAGAAGACCACCCGGGGCAAGCCGGCACGCAAGGCGCGCAGGTAGGAGGCGGAAGTGCAGCAGGATTATCTCGATCGGCTCATCGCGCTGTCCCTCGACGAGGACCTGGGTGCCGCGGGGGACGTCACCTCGCTGGCGGTGGTCCCCGCCGACGCGGAGGGCAGCGGTGAGCTGGTCGCGAAGGAGCAGATGATCGTCGCGGGCCTGGATGCCTTCGTCCGCGTCTTCCACATGGTGGACGCGGAGGTGGAGGTCGAGGTCCTCAAGCAGGACGGCGAGGAGATCAAGCCCAAGGTGGTCGCCGCGCGCGTCCACGGCAAGCTGCGCGCGCTGCTGGCCGCGGAGCGCACCGCGCTCAATCTGGTGCAGCGTGCCGCGGGCATCGCGACACTGGCCCAGCAGGCGATGACCTCCGTGCGAGGCTCGAAGCTGAAGGTGCTGGACACGCGCAAGACGCCGCCGGGCATGCGAGGGCTGGCGAAGCACGCGGTGCGCATGGGCGGCGCGTCCAACCACCGCTTCGGCCTCTTCGACGGCATCCTCATCAAGGACAACCACATCGCGGCCGTGGGCGGCGACATCACCGAAGCGGTCCGCCGCGCGAAGCTGAATGGCCCGCGGCTGGTGAAGATCGAGGTGGAGGTCACCAACTTCAAGCAGCTCGAGGAGGCCATCGCGGCCGGCGCGGACGTCATCATGTTGGACAACATGGACGACGTGCAGATCCGCGAGGCCGTGAAGCTGACGGCCAGCCGGGTCCCCATCGAAGTCTCCGGAGGCGTCACCCTGGACCGTCTGCCTCGGCTGGCGAAGCTGGGCGTGGACTTCGTGTCGATGGGCGCGCTGACGCACTCGGCGCGGGCCATGGACCTGTCGCTGGAGATCCAGACGACGAAGAAGCCCGCGCGAAAGCCCCGCTCCGCGCAGGGCTGACGCGAAGGTTCATTCCAAGGAGTTCCGTGGGCAGGCCGGGTCGGTGAAGACGACTCGACCTGCCCTTTGTCCTTGGCGGGCATCCATCGGTGCGAAGGTCCGACCCGGTGGGCGGCTTTCTCACCGAGCCCCTGTAAGCGCCTCCGCGCGAGGCTTGCCCTCCGCTGACGCGGGCATCCCCATCTCCAGGAGCGCGGACAGCGTGGGCGCGACGTCCACGGGATTGATCTCCTCCAGGTAGAGCCCCGGCTTCACGCCCTTGCCCGCGAACACCACCGGCACCTGCGTGTCATACGAATACGGCGTGCCGTGGTTCGTGCCGCGCGGGTAGTCGCTCATCACCTGGAACGGCTTCGACATGAACAGCACGTCCCCGCTGCGCATCGGGTAGTAGCCGCGCCGCATCGGCGCCACGAGCCCTCCCGCGTCCGCCACCGTGTCCAGGTCGTCCCTCGCCACCGCCATCACCGCGTACGGCTGCTTCGCCAGCCACGCCGCCGCCGCGCGCCGCAGCGCCACGCCGTCCACCTGTCCTGACTCCAGCGCCTTGCCGCCCAGGTACACGTCCAGCTCCAGCAGCTTCACCGTCACGTCCACGCCGAACTTCGCGCGCAGCTCCTGCGCCAGCCCCTTCGCCGCCTCCACCGGGTTGAGCCGCATCGCGGGCAGCCCCGCCTGGGCCCACGCCTCCGGAATCTCCGCGCCACCGTGGTCCGCCGACAGCGCGATGACCAGGTTCTCCCGGCCCCCCGCCGCGCGCTCGGCCGCGGCGATGAGCTCGCCCATCGCCTGGTCCAACCGCAGCATCGTGTCCTGCATCTCCCACGAGTACGGACCAAACGCGTGGAACACCGCGTCCGTCCCGCTGAAGCTCACCGCCAGGATGTCCGGCACGTCGTCCTTGCCCAGGCCCTCGCCCACCAGCGCCGCCTTCGCCGCCTGCACCAGCAGGTCATGCGACAGCGGCGACACCGCGAAGGCCCGGTATGACGCCGGGCCCGGTGCCTCCAGCCCGCCCTTCAGCGGATGCGGGAACACCCGCCCCATGCCATAGGCCTCCGGCTCCATGGGGCGGTCGTCGTCCCCCACGTACTCCGCACGCGGACGCAACAACTCCCAGGACTTGCTGAACCCCGCGTCCGCCAGCTTCCGCGCGTTGAACACCTGCATCCAGGCGGGCTCCGCCTTCGTGTACCAGGTGCTCGTCACCATCCGGCCCGTCGCCTCGTCGAACCACCAGGCCTGCCCTGTTCGCCCGGCCAGCGGGATCGCCGCCCGCGCCTTGAACGACAGCGCCACCACCTTGCCCCGGCCCTGCGTGGACACACGCAGCCGGTCCGCCAGCGTCTCCGCGAGCAGGTTCTCCGGGCTCGTGTCGGACCCAGGGGGCGTGTCCCCGTACAGCACTGGATGCGTCGGGTCCGTATAGACCTGCACCGCCTGTCCGGCCGCGCGGTCGTAGATGTCGTTGTCCACGATGCCGTGACGCCAGGGGTTGGCCCCGGTGGCCAGCGTGGCATGGCCCGGCGCGGTGCGTGCCTCCGCGTAGGCGTACCGGGCATAGGGGTAATAGGCTCCCGTGGAAAGCAGCTTTCCCAGCCCCCCGGTGAGGCGTGGACGGCTGCGAAGCAGCAGGTCGCTGCCCATCGCGTCCACGCTGATGAACAGCGTGAGCTTCGGCGCTCGGGCGGAAGCGGGCAGGGCGAACAGGACCAGGAGGGCGGCGAGGATGCGCGACATGGGGGCAGCCTCCCCGGCCGGATGGTCAGAAGCAACCAACATGCGCGCCCACCGCTTGGACACGTCACCCCGCCCTGATATGGGCGGCCCAATGGTCGAGGCACGGCTGCGCGTCATCTACGGCGACACGGATCAGATGGGGGTCGTCTACTACGCGAACTACTTCCGCTACTTCGAGTTCGCGCGCAGTGAGTTCTTCCGCGCTCACGGGGGCAGCTACCGCGAACTGGAGAGCACCGGACTGCTGCTGCCCGTCGTGGAGGCCAGCGCCCACTACAAGGCGTCCGCGCGCTACGACGACCTGCTCCTCATCCGCACCACCCTGCGCGAGTTGCGCCGCGCGTCGCTCGTGTTCACCTACGAGCTGCTGCGCGACGCGGAGACCCCCACGCTCCTGTGCACCGGCCGTACGATGCACGCCTGCGTGGGCCGCGACGGAAAACCCCAGCGCCTTCCCGAAGCCCTCGCCCGGCTGAAGGCCGCTGACGACACCGACACCTGACCGTTTCCCTTCCCGAATTCCCGAACGAGGAGCACCCCACAATGGATCGCAACCTGGCAATGGAGGTCGTGCGCGTCACCGAGATGGCGGCCATCGCCTCCGCCCGGCTCATGGGCCGCGGCGACAAGAACGAGTCCGACCAAGCCGCCGTGGACGCGATGCGCCGCGCCTTCGACGCGCTCAACATCGACGGCACCGTCGTCATCGGTGAGGGCGAGCGCGACGAAGCGCCCATGCTCTACATCGGCGAGAAGGTGGGCCGCCGCTACGACGGCGCCCCCGCGGTGGACATCGCCCTGGACCCCCTGGAGGGCACCAACCTGTGCGCCTACGGCCGCCCGGGCTCCATCTCCGTCGTCGCCATGTCCAGCCAGGGCGGCCTGCTCAACGCGCCCGACACGTACATGGAGAAGCTCGCCGTGGGGCCGCGCGCGAAGGGCGCCATCGACCTGACCAGGTCCCCCACGGAGAACCTGCGCGCCATCGCGGAGCGCATGAAGGTCTACGTGGAGGACCTCACCGTGATGACGCTCGACCGCGAGCGCCACGCCGACCTCATCAAGGAGGTCCGCGCCGCGGGCGCCCGCGTGCGCCTCATCGAGGACGGTGACGTGGCGGGCGCCATCGCCACCTGCTTCGAGGGCACCGGCGTGGACGTGCTGATGGGCATTGGCGGCGCGCCCGAGGGCGTCATCGCCGCGGCGGCCATCCGCGCCACCGGCGGCGACATGCAGGGCCGGCTCGTCCCGCGCAACCAGGGGGAGATCGATCGCGCCAAGAAGATGGGCATCAGCGACATCCACAAGATCTACACCGCCGAGGAGCTGGCCCGCGGTGAGGTGATGTTCGCCGCGACCGGCGTCACCAGCGGCGACTTCCTCAAGGGCGTGCGCTTCTTCGGCGGCGGCTGTGAGACGCACTCCGTCGTCATGCGCAGCAAGACGGGGACGGTCCGCTTCATCCAGTCCGTTCACAAGTTCGACAAGAAGCCGGGCTACGCGCCGTAAGCTGTCCCCCTCGCTTCGTCGCTCAACCCAGGAGACACCGCCATGGCCGGCGCCACGCGCACCATCACCATCAACGCCCCCGTCGAGAAGGTCTTCGACATCATCACCAACTACGACCGCTACGCGGAGTTCCTGCCGGAGGTGAAGAAGGTCTCCACCTCCCAGCGCCAGGGCAACACCGTCCAGGTGCACTACGAGGTCGATGTGGTGAAGCGCATCCGCTACACCATCAAGGTCACCGAGGAGCGCCCCAAGCGCATGTCCTGGACCTTCGTCGAGGGTGAGGTGATGAAGGACAACAAGGGCAGCTGGACCCTGGAGCCCGAAGGCGAGGGCAAGACGCGCGCCACCTACAACGTGGAGATGGCCCTGGGCGCCCTCATCCCCAAGACCATCATCAACACCCTGACGGAATCCCAGCTCCCCAAGATGCTGGACGCGTTCAAGCGCCGCGCCGAAGCCCCCTGAAGCCCCGCCGTCCGACGGCCTGCCTCAGCCTCCGCCTGCCTGCCTGTCTTCCCACCCGGCCCCTGCCGCGTTGGGAGCAGGAGGGCAGGCGGGCCCTTTTTGGCCGGAACCGTGCGGTAGGAAAGGTGGGGACCCACTTGAAACGAGTCGGGTTGCGGCGCGCGTTGAGCGCATTAGGATCAGGCGGATTTCAAACGTCCGCTGCGGTTCCCATGACATGCGTGCCACGGTTGCCATGGCCCCGGTGTCGGGAGGTGGACGAGCAGCCATGCGGAATCATGGCGGCGCACCCAGAAAGAAACCGGGGTTCTTAATTTGCATCAGAGAGATGTGGAAGTGGTAAGGGGGCGGGACGGCGGGCGTACATCGGGGTACGTAGGCTGAGGGAGAGACCGAACCCATGCTCGACGCGTTCATCATCGAAGAAATCAAGCGCCGCGAGCGGCTCCGCCGCGAGGACTACGAGCGGCCGGTGGTGGAGCTCCCACTGCCCGCACCGGATGACCGTCCCCACCGGAGGACGGACACCGAGGACGAGAAGCCGTCTCGGGGCGTCGTCGTCATCGACCTGCTCGCCTGAATGACGCAACCCCCCGTGGCCCCTGCGCCACGGCGTGTCCTGGAGCCCGCGGCCGAGCCGTCCCTCACCGGGCGGCCCCCCGCGGGCTTCTCATTTGCGGGCGGTGGCCGTCGCGGGACGGCTAGGCCGGGGCCAGCAGCAGGAGGTGCCGGGGGTGGTAGACCTCCCACAGCACCGTTCCTTTCTGGAGGGGGTTGTAGGGCTGGAGGGCCAGCAGGACCTTCTGGCGCCATTCCGCTGGCAGCGCATCCTCACCGTGGAAGGCGCCCAGCAGCGCCCCGGTGATGGAGGCGTGGACCTCCGTGTCGCCGCCCCGGTGGATGACGTCCACCAGCGCGCGCTCCACGGTGGGGACGTGCAGCAGCTCCCAGAAGGCCAGCCGGAACGCCGCGCGAACCGCGTTGTTGCCGGGCCGGTGGAGGTGCAGCTCCGGGCCATACAGCTGCGGGTCGTCCTGGGCCGCCAGGGCCAGATCCTCGCGCAGGAGGGCGGAGGCGCGGGCCACCTCCTGGACGTGGTCCTTCTCCTGGCGCCCCAGGGCGGCGCCCGCGAGGGAGATGCCGACCTCCGCGGCGGGCAGCAGGTCGGCGGCCTTCAGGGTGGGGCCGCCCGTCACCGCCTTGGCGATGGCGGCGCACAGCCCCGCGCTGGCGAGCTGGCAGCGGGGGTCGAAGTGGGTGAGGGCGGTGTCCTCGAGGGCGGCCTTGGCCAGCGCGAAGGGGTCCTTGGTCAGGTGGACGCCCAGGGGCACCACGCGCGGCAGGGCTCCGGCGGGGGCCACGCGGCGGAAGTTCTTCAACCAGACGCGCCGGCCGGCCTCCTTGACCTGGCTGGTCATGCCCGCCTCGCACTCCTGCAGCACCTCCTTCATAGGTTCACTGACGGCGAAGGCGTGGGACTGCCAGGCCCGGTATCGCCGGAGCGCGTCCGCGGCGTCGTACCGCTTCACGTCGCGCAGGCTGAGCGTCAGCGCGACGGCGAGCTGGGTGGGCTCCGTCACCTGCCCCTTGCGCAGCTCGTGCGGGCCGCCACCGTGCAGGTCCAGGTAGGGCCCCTCGGCGAGCTGGGGGAAGGACGGCGCGAAGAAGGGTCTGCCCGCGGTGGGGACGGCCAGGGCATTGCCAATGGCGAGCCCCAGCAGGGCACCCCGGGCGCGTTGCCCGGGAAGCGGGTCGGGACCCGTGGCGCGGCGCTTGGGAGGAGGAGGCATTCGGCGGCTGGACACTGTAGCAGGGCGACGGTGCGAGCGTGCTTGCCCGTTCCGGCCGTGCCTCGTAGAAACGGCGCCCTATGACCGAGATCGCTCAAGTCGTGGCGCGTGAAGTGCTTGATTCCCGTGGCAACCCCACCGTGGAGGCCGAAGTGCTGCTCGTGGGCGGCGCGCGTGGCCGTGCGACGGTGCCCTCCGGCGCCTCCACCGGCGAGCACGAGGCGCACGAGCTGCGCGACGGCGACAAGCACCGCTACCTGGGCAAGGGCGTGCTGAAGGCCGTGGACCACGTGCGCGACACGATTGGTCCCTCCATCATCGGCATGGACTCCGTGGACCAGGTGGCCGTGGACCAGCGCATGATCGAGCTGGATGGCACGTCCACCAAGGCCAAGCTGGGCGCCAACGCCATCCTCGCCGTCTCCATGGCCACCGCGCGCGCCGCGGCGGACGCGCACAGCCTGCCGCTGTACCGCTACGTGGGCGGCCTCCAGGCGCGCACGCTGCCCGTGCCGCTGATGAACATCCTCAACGGCGGCGCGCACGCGGACACGCGCGTGGACGTGCAGGAGTTCATGGTGGTGCCCGCCGGCGCCAAGACGTTCGCGGAGGGCCTGCGCTGGGGCGCGGAGGTGTTCCACGCGCTCAAGAAGATCCTCAAGGGCCGCAAGCTGGCCACGGGCGTGGGCGACGAGGGCGGCTATGCCCCGGACCTGCCGGCCAACGAGGAGGCGCTCAAGCTCATCATGGAGGCCATCGACGCGGCGGGCTTCAAGGCGGGCGAGCAGCTGTTCCTGGCGCTGGACGTGGCCGCGAGCGAGTTCTTCGACAAGGGCTCCAAGAAGTACAAGCTCAAGGGCGAGGGCAAGGAGTACGACTCGCAGGGGCTGCTGGAGTACTACCGGGCCCTCGCGCAGAAGTACCCCATCATCTCCATCGAGGACGGCATGGCGGAGGATGACTGGGAGGGCTGGAAGAAGCTCACCGACGCGCTGGGGGACAAGCTGCAGCTGGTGGGCGACGACCTCTTCGTCACCAACGTGGAGCGGCTGTCCAAGGGCATCCAGACCGGCACGGCGAACTCCATCCTGGTGAAGGTGAACCAGATTGGCACGCTGACGGAGACGTTCGACGCCGTGCGCATGGCGCACAAGGCGGGCATGACGTCCATCATGAGCCACCGCTCCGGCGAGTCCGAGGACACCACCATCGCGGACCTCGCGGTGGCGCTGGACTGCGGGCAGATCAAGACGGGCTCCGCGTCGCGGTCCGACCGCGTGGCCAAGTACAACCAGCTCCTGCGCATCGAGGAGGAGCTGGGCGCCGGCGCCCGGTACGCGGGCCGGTCCGCCTTCCGCTCGCTCGCGAAGAAGCAGTGACTGTGAGTACGTCTCGCCCCCGCATCCTCGTCTCCAACGACGACGGCTACTTCTCCGAAGGGCTCCAGACGCTCGTCGAGGCGGTGAGTCCCCTGGGCGAGGTGTGGGTGGTGGCGCCCGACCGGGAACAGAGCGCCGCCTCCCACGCCATCAGCCTGCACCGGCCGCTGCGCATCAAGGAGGTGCGCGAGCGGTGGTTCGCCGTGGACGGCACCCCCACGGATTGCTCGTATCTGGCGGTGAACCACTTGCTGAAGGACAATCGTCCCCAGCTCATGGTCTCCGGCATCAATCACGGCGCGAACCTGGCGGACGACGTCACCTACTCCGGGACGGTGGCGGCGGCCATGGAGGCGGCCTTCCTGGGCATCCCCGCCATCGCGTTCAGCCTGGTGTCGCGAGGGCCCTTCGACTTCGCGCCCGCGGGCCGCTTCGCGCGCGCGCTGGTGACGGAGGCGCTGTCGCGGCCCCTGCCGCCCCGGATGCTCCTCAACGTGAACATCCCGGGGGGCGTGGAGCCGGACGGCTACGCCATCACCCGGCAGGGTCGGCACTCCTACGGCTACAACGTCGTGGAGAAGGAGGACCCGCGCGGCCGCAAGTACTACTGGATTGGCGGCACGGAGTACGCCCACGAGAACATCCCGGGCAGTGACTGCAACGCCGTGTTCGATGAGAAGCGCGTGTCGGTGACGCCGCTGCACTTCGAGATGACCGACCACGGCCGCATCCCCGAGCTGTCGGGGTGGAACCTGCCAGGCTTCACGCGGCACGGTCCGGGCGGCGGTGCCTGAGGTTGGGGCCGGGCGGCTCCAGCCGAGCGGGGAGGGCGCTCTGGGTGTTGTTCGCGGCCGTGCTGTTCAGCGGCTGCGTGGGCACCCAGGCCGCTTCCTCCTCGCACCTGGGGACCGCGGGCGAGCTGCCCGAGTCCCCGGGTTCGGGCAAGCCGCTGGCGTTCGCGCTCCGGTCCACGCATGACGAGCCAGAACTGGTGGCGGTGCGCCACCGCGTGGCCGCGGGCGAGACGATGTACCGCATCGCCAAGACGTACGGCATCACGGTGGAGGAGCTCGCCCAGGCCAATGGCATCAAGGATCCGCGCGAGCTGTCGGTGGGCCGTGAGCTGACGATTCCCGGGAGCGAACCGCCGACCTACGGAGACCCGGGGCCGCTGTCGGACGAGGAGCCGGAGCTGGTGCTGTCGAAGCCGGGGCAGGCGCCGGTGTCCACGCCGCGTCGCTCCGTGCCGGCGGTGTCGCGCCGCGAGGACCCTCCGCGAGCGCGGGTGGTGTCAGGGCGTCCGGGAGCGCCGTCGCGTCCGAAGCTCGCGACGCAGGGGTTGCTCGACTGGCCGCTGCGCGGCGTGCTGTATGGCCGCTTCGGCAAGAAGGGCCGCGAGCCGCACGACGGCATCGACCTGGCGGCGCCCGCGGGCACGCCCATCAAGACGGCGCAGGAGGGCACGGTCCTCTACGCGGGCGAGCAGAAGGGCTACGGCCTCATCGTCATCGTGGAGCACGCCCCGCCGCTCATCACCCTGTACGCGCACAACCGCGACCTGCGCGTGCGCACGGGGCAGAAGGTCCGCCGCGATCAGGTCATCGCCACGGTGGGTGAGTCCGGCCGCACGTCGGGCCCGCACGTGCACTTCGAGGTGCGCGTGGATGGCAAGCCGGTGGATCCGCTGGAGTACCTGGGCGTGATGCCGCCCGCGAATCCCTAGGACGCGTCCGGCGTCGCGCGGGGCGGGTAGCCTCCCGCGTGGCGCGCGCGCTCACGGACCAGGGCGAGGATGTTCTCGCAGGTGGGCATGGGCCTGCCGACGAGCTGCCCCAGCTCCACGACGGCGCCCAGCAGCGCGTCGATCTCCATCGGGCGGCCGCGCTCCAGGTCCTGGAGCATGGACGTCTTGTGCGCGCCGACCTGGGACGCGCCCTGGATGCGCTCGTCCACGCCGATGAGGAAGCGGGTGCCGAGGTCTTCCGCCACGGCCTGGGCCTCCACCATCATCGCGCGGGCCACGGCGCGCAGGTCCGGCTGGCGCGAGAGCACGTCGAGCGTCGCACCGGTGAGCACCGACAGCGGGTTGAAGGCGAGGTTGCCCCAGAGCTTCACCCAGATCTCATCGCGGATCCGCGGGCGCACCGGTGACTTGAGCCCGGCCTGGATCATGATCCGCGAGAGGGCCTGCACGCGCGGGCTCTTGCTGCCGTCGGGTTCGCCCAGCGTCACGCGGTCGTTGTACGTGTGGACGATGACGCCCGGGGCGACGACCTCTGCGGCCGGGTACACCACGGTGGCGATGACGCGCTCCGGGGGGAGGGTGCGCAGCAGCACGCCCCCGGGGTCCACGCTTTCGAGGTGGCGGCCCGCGTAGGGGCCTTCGAGTCCGTGGAAGTACCAGTAGGGCACGCCGTTGATGCCGGTGACGAGCGCCGTCTCCGGGCCCAGCAGCCGGGCGACCTGTGGCGCGGCGGCGGGCAGGGCGTGGGCCTTCATCGTGAGGAACACGTAGTCCTGGGGCCCCGCCTCGTCGGGCGAGTCGGTGCAGGGGGGATGCACGGTGACGGTCTCGCCGCCGCTCGTGAGCGTGACGCCGTTGGCGCGCATCGCGTCCAGGTGGGCGCCTCGCGCGATGAAGGTGACGTCCGCGCCAGCCTGGAGCAGCTTGACGCCGAGGAACCCGCCGATGGCGCCCGCGCCGAAGATGGCGATCCTCATGACGTGAGCCCCAGCCGCTCCGCGAGCCCGATGCGCTGCACCTTGCCAGTGGGCCCCTTGGGCAGCTCCGTGAGGAGGACGACGCGTCGGGGCACCTTGAAGTCGGCCACGCGCGCCGCCACGAAGTCACGCAGCTCGCGCTCGGTGGCGGCCTGGCCTTCGCGCAGCACCACGGCGGCGGCCACGTCCTCACCGAGCTTCGGGTGGGGCAGGGCGAACGTCACGGCCTGCAGCACGGCGGGATGATCCAGCAACACGGTGTCCACCTCCAGCGGGCTCACCTTCTCCCCGCCGCGGTTGATGAGCTCCTTGAGCCGGCCGGTGAGCCGCAGATAGCCCTGTGCGTCGAGCGTGCCCTGGTCGCCCGTGCGGAACCACCCGTGGGTGAAGGCGCGCGCGTTGGCTTCGGGGTTGTTCACATAGCCAGACATGACGTTGGGGCCCCGGATGACCACCTCTCCGAGCTCCCCCGAGGGAAGCAGCGCGCCCGCGGCGCCATCCATGATGGCGATCTCGGGCCCGGCGGCGAGCCCCACCGAGCCCGCGTACCGGGGGATCGGAGGAAGCGGGTTGGAGGCCATCTGGTGCGCGGCCTCGGTCATGCCGTAGCTCTCGATGACGGGCACGCCGAAGACGCGCTCCAGCTCTTCCATCACCTGGGGTGGGAGCGACGCGGAGGAGGAGCGGATGAAGCGCAGGCGGTGTCCATCGAGGCTCCGCGTGTTGCGGCGGGCGCGCTCCACCAGGGCTTGATGCATGGTGGGAACGGCCGTGTACCAGGTGGGGCGGACCTCCTCGAACCAGGCGAAGAAGCGCAGGGCGTTGAAGCCCGGCGTGCACACCACGCGGCCTCCAGCGCCCAGGCTGGACAGCACCGCCGCCACGAGGCCGTGGATGTGGAACAGCGGCATGATGTTGAGGCACGCGTCACCCGCGCCCAGGCCCAGCCGTGTCCCGATGTTCCTCGCGGAGGCGCTGAGATTGGCGTGGGTCAGCGGCACGAGCTTCGGTCGCGCCGTGGTGCCCGACGTGTGCAGCACCAGCGCGACATCCTCCTCGCGGGGCGCTCCGGGGCGCCGCGCTGTCCCTGCCAGGGGCGGCTCCGAGCGGAGGCTGAAGTGCCCGGCCGGTCCTCCGGAGGTCGGCGTCAGTTCGATGAGCGGGAGGCTCCGGGCACGAGCGACCTCGCGTGCAGGGCCTTCCGCACCCTCCAGCACGACGAGGGCACGGGCCTGGAGGTCGTCCAGATAGAAGGCGAGCTCGTCCGCGCGGTAGGCGGGGTTGAGCGGAGCCGTCGTCGCGGCGCTGGCCACGGCGAGGAAGGCGGAGGCCATCTCCGGCCCGTTGGGCAGCACCAGCGCGATGCGATCTCCCTGCCCCAGGCCCCACGCATTGAGCTGTTCACGGACCCGCGAGGTGAGCTCCCTCAGCGCGCCGTAGGTCAGCCCCGGACGTCCTGGAGCGCCCAGGGCGTCATCCTCCGCGCGTCCCTGCGCGAGCAGCGCTTCGAGGGTGTTCGTCCGTTCCATGGCCACGCTCCCGTTCCGGTGCCCTTCCCGGATACGGTCCTCGGCGCGTTCGTGCAATGGCTTCGTCGGGGGGCGGCGGCCGGCCATCCGCCATGAAGCACCGGGTTCCCTGGCCGCACGGCGCGCGGCGTGCGGACGAGCTGCTATATCGCTCGCTGGGAGGCTTCACCATGTCGCGGAAAGTGGCGCTCATCACTGGCGCGTCAGTGGGACTCGGGGAGCAGTTCGCGGAGCTCTTCGCGAAGGACGGCCACGACGTCATCCTCGTGGCGCGGGGCGTGGCGAAGCTGGAGGCGCTGGCTCGGAAGCTGGAGCAGGCGCATGGCGTGAAGGCGCACGTGCTGCCAGCGGACCTGGGTCAGCCGTCCGCGCCCGAGCAGCTCTTCGCGCGGGTCCAGGAGCTGGGGCTCGCGGTGGACTTCCTGGTCAACAACGCGGGCTTTGGTTCGTCCGGGGCGTTCCTCGACCAGGACCTGGCGCGCGAGGCGGAGATGGTGGAGGTCAACTGCACGGCGCTCCTGAAGTTGACGCACCTGTTCGCCCGGCCCATGCGCGAGCGCAAGCAGGGGCGCATCCTCAACATCGCGTCCACGGCGGGTTTCCAGCCAGGGCCGTACATGGCCACGTACTACGCGACGAAGGCGTTCGTGCTGTCGCTCACGGAGGCGCTCGCGTTCGAGCTGGAGGGCACGGGCGTGACGGTGACCTGTCACTGCCCGGGGGCCACGCGGACGGAGTTCACGGCGCGCGCGGGCAACGCGGAGTCGCGTCTGTTCAAGCGGTCGGGAGTGGCGGAGGCGCCCGAGGTGGCCGCGCATGCCTATGGGGCGATGATGAAGGGGCGGGTCCTCGCCGTGCACGGCGTCCTCAACTGGCTGGCCGCGTTCTCGCTGCGGTTCAGTCCCCGTGCCGCGGTGCGTTTCGTCGCGGCGAAGCTCAACCAGCAGGCCTGAGCGGGCAGGGGAGCGGGCGCGCAAGGCGGAAGTGTCGGGCCGCGCGGCACGGAGGCGCTGGGCGCGGGCCTGGAGGAGGGTAGAGTGTCGCGCGTGTCACGCACCCCCTGGTTCCTCGTTCCGTGCCTCATGTCGCTGGCGGTGCCTGCCCTCGCGCAGGAGGGGATGGCCTTGCCCCCCGCTTCAGCGCAGGCTGGGACGCAGGCCCTGCCCGGCGAGTCTTCATCCGGAGCGGGGGCGGGCGCTCCGGGGGCGATGGTCCCGGACGTGGAGGTGACGCAGGCCCCGGCGACCGTGGCCGTGCTTCCGTTCGAAGCCAACGCGGCGGGGAAGGAAGCCGCGCCGGGCATCACGTCCCTCATCGCGAGCCGGATCGCGGAGTCGCCTCGGCTGCGAGTGCTGTCCCAGCGCGACCTCCAGACGCGGCTCAGCGCCGAGCGCCAGCGGCAGCTCCTGGGCGACACCACGTGCGAGAAGGGCCACTGCCTCCAGGAGTTGTCCACGCTGACGGGGGCCCGCTTCATCCTCACCGGCCGGCTGGACCGCTTCGGGGACCAGTACCTCCTCACCGCGAGCCTGGTGGACACGCAGGAGGGACGCAGCCTCGCTCGACCTCGTGCGGAGGCCTCCGATGACGGAGAGTTGCTTCGCACGGCCGTCGCTGTGTCCGATGACCTGAGCGCCGCGCTGGAGTCTCCCGGCGCGACCGTGACGGCCCGGCCGCTGTTGGGCGGGGCGGTCGCGTCGTCGCCGGGGGGCGGGCTGACGCTGGGGTTGCGCTTCAACAACAGCTTCATCGACAAGCTGTCGTCGTTGAATCCGGGGCTGGACCTGGAGCTGGGGTATTGGTTCCACCCGGAATGGCAGGGCTTCCTCCAGGTGGGCTTCACGCTGGTCCGGGCCAGCGGCGAGAGCGGCGATGGCAAGCTCAACGTGCTTCCGAGCATCCTGGGGGCACGGCACTACCACCGTCTGGACACGTCATTGCGCCCCTACTGGGGTTTTGGTCTGGGCGTGCAGTTGTC
This sequence comes from Corallococcus silvisoli, assembly GCF_009909145.1. NCBI lineage: Bacteria > Pseudomonadati > Myxococcota > Myxococcia > Myxococcales > Myxococcaceae > Corallococcus > Corallococcus silvisoli. The sequence goes on along the minus strand of NZ_JAAAPJ010000019.1, from coordinate 162,799 downwards.
GTTCGGCGACTACGGCATCTTCCAGAACACGGGCCCGCTGCCGTCCGTCGTGGGTTTCGTCGGATTGGAGTACCTGCTGGTGGGCCGCGTGGGCTTCCAGTTGGAGCTGGGGACGAACATCGCGCAGGCGGTGCTGGGACTCGCCGACGACGGCGCGGGCGATGGTCTCAATCTGGATGTCAACGCTGGCATCGCGTACCACTTCTGAAGTCCAACGGAGCTTCCATGTACTCGCGCCTGCGCGCCCTGCCGCTCCTCGCATTGCTGGCCTCCGGGGCCTGCACCGACACGCCGAAGCTCGACCCGAAGGACCAGGCGGAGGGGCTCTACCTGCGAGGCAACTCCGAATACCTCCAGGGCAGCTTCGACGCCGCGCTCAAGTCCTTCGACGAGATGAAGGCCCTGTCGCCCGGCGACCCACGCCTGCCCGCCGCGAGGGGCGAGGTGCTGCTGTCGATGAGCCGACTGGAGGAGTCCGCGAAGGAGTTCGAGGCGGCGCTGCGGCTGGATCCCAAGCGCTCCACGAACTGGAGCCGGCTGGGCTTCATCCAGGCGCAGCTGGGCAAGAAGGACGAGGCCCGGCAGTCGCTCCAGAAGGCGCTGGCGCTGCATCCGCGCGACTTCAACGCGCTGGAGCAGCTGGGCGAACTGGCCGAGGACCGGGGCGACCACGACGAGGCGGTGCGTCAGTTCACGCAGGCCGCCGAAGCCGCGCCGGACGCGTCGAAGGCGGACCTGCTGGTGCGAGCCGTGGACGTGCTGACGAAGCAGGGGCGGCAGGACGAGGTGCTCGGGCTGCTGCGCAAGGCGACGGGGCAGGGCGTCCGGACTCCGGACGTGCTGAGCGCGCTGGGGGACGCGGAGGTGCGTGCGGGCCAGCTGACGGAAGCGGCCGCGGCGTACGAGGAGGCCGCGAAGAAGTCGCCGAAGGACCCCACGCTGTGGGAGCTGGTGGCGGAGATCCAGCTCAAGCTCGGCAAGCGCGAGGAGGCGCTGAAGGCCTACGGTGAATCGCTGAAGGTGAAGGACCGGGCCATCGTCCACGTGGAGCTGGCGAGGGCGCACCTCGCCGCGAACGACCGGGCGGCGGCGGAAGGCGAGCTGCAGAAGGCGTTGGACACGGTGTCGGGGTCGGACGTGCGGGAGATGCAGGAGCTGGCGGAGCTGCTGACGGCGTTGGGGCGCAAGCAGGACGCCCTGCGCATCCTCACGAGCCTGGGCGCGGAGCCGGGGCACGCGAAGAACGTGGACCTGCAGCTCGCCACCGCGAGGCTCGCGCGGGAGTTGAAGGACACCGCCACCGTGCAGGCGGCGTGCGCCCGGGTTGCCTCCGCGGCGGATGGCGGCGTGGCGAAGTGTCCTTGAGCGATGTTGTGTTGCTGGGTCGCACTCTAAGAGCCTATTTCGGTAGGAGCGAGTGGAACCAGGTGATGATGCCCAGCGCGAAGTGCAGCATCGCGACATAGGTGTCCTCTCGCTTCTCCCAGCGCACCAGCAAACGTCGGAAGCGGTTGAGCCAGGAGTGGGTTCGCTCGACGACCCATCGCGGCGAAGGGCGTCGACGCCGCACGCGCTTGGAACCGAGCTGGGAGCGTCGTCTCGGTGCCTGGAGCGTGAAGCCATACTCCTGAGCCAGCTCGCGTACGGGCCTGAAGGCATAGCCCAGGTCGACGCATAGCGTCTGACGACGGCTCCGACTCGGGAGGGGCCTTCGGACTGGAATCGATTCAAGCGTGGAGCGCGCCAGCTTGAAGTCGTTCGTGTTGGCTCCAGCGACCACGAGGCCGAGGGGGACCCCCTGTGTCAGGGAAGTTGTCGCCTCGGCTGAGCGGCCGGGATGACCACGCCCTGGGGGCGAGAGCAGGCAGGACGCAGTGCCGTACACGGATGCATTCAAATCCCAGATGGTGAAGCGGATGGTGGGCCCGGGCGCGGTAAGTGCCGCGGCGCTGGCCCGCCAGGTGGGCGTCTCGCAGCCGACGTTGTCGCAGTGGTTGCGCGAGGCGAATAAGTTGGCGGCAATGACGCCCCCGTCCGAGGAGAAGAAGCCTGCCGGTCCGAAGAAGTGGACGCCCGAGGAGAAACTGCGCGTGCTGGCGGAAGCGCACGGACTGGAGGGCGAGACGCTGGGAGCGCTTCTGCGCCGGGAAGGGCTGCATGAAGAGCAGTTGGGGGAGTGGCGGGCCGCAGCCGCTGGAGCCCTTTCCCAAGGCGCGCAGACGGCTGCCGCCGGGGCCCTGACGGCCAGCCAGCGTCGGCGGCTGGCCTCGTCGGAGAAACGGGTGAAGGAGCTGGAGCGGGAGCTGCGCCGCAAGGAGAAGGCGCTGGCGGAGACGGCGGCGCTGCTGGTGCTCGAAAAAAAACTTCAGGCGATGGGCTGGGACGAGAAGGACGTGGACGACGAGGACGACGAGGACGACGCAGCGGACGAGAAGCGCGGGAAATGACGCTCGCGCACGTGGAAGCGGCCCTCCTGCAAGGCGTGCGGCTGGAGGCCGTCTGCGAGCGGCTCGGGGTGGCTCCGCGCACGATTCAACGCTGGAGGAAGCCGGAAACGGCCCGGGACGGGCGGTGCGGACCGCGCACCCGACCCGCCAACCGACTATCCGAAGGCGAGAAGCGCCGCATGCTGGCGGTGGCCAACAGCGAGGAATTCCGCGACGTCTCGCCCAAGCAACTGGTGCCCAGACTCGCCGACCGGGGCGAGTACCTGGCCAGCGAGGCGAGCTTCTACCGGGTGCTGCGCGAGGCGGGACAGCTGGCGCACCGTGGCCCCGCGAAGCCACCCACGCCGCGCCCCAAGGCCGAGCATACGGCCAGCGCCCCCTGCCAGGTGTGGAGTTGGGACATCACCTACTTGAAGGGGCCGGTGAAGGGCACCTTCCTCTATCTCTACCTCGTGGTGGACGTCTTCAGCCGCCGCATCATGGGCTGGCGTGTCCACGAGGAGGAGTCGTCCGCGCATGCCGCGGCCCTCATTCGCGACAGCTGGCGCGAGGCGGGCTGCCCCGAGGGCCTGGTACTGCATTCGGACAACGGCGGCCCCATGAAGGGCGCCACGATGCTGGCCACGCTGCAATGGCTGGGCGTGGCGCCTTCCTTCAGCCGGCCCCGCGTCTCGGACGACAACGCTTTCTCCGAAGCCCTTTCCCGTACGCTGAAGTACCGCCCCTGCTTCCCCCAACGAGCCTTCACGTCGACGCAGGCTGCGCACACATGGGTGGTGCGTTTCGTCGCCTGGTACAACACCGAGCACCAGCACTCCGCCATCCGCTTCGTCACGCCGGACGCCAGACACTTCGGCCTCGACGCCGCGCTGCTCGCCCAGCGCCACCAGGTGTACCAGCGCGCCCGCGCCCGTCACCCCGAGCGCTGGAGCCGCGACACGCGCGACTGGACTCCAGCAGGCCCCGTGCGCCTCAACCCCTCATCGGGAGTGCAGGAGCTGAAGCACATCGGCTGAACCCTCTCACGCGACAACTACCTTGACGCTCACCGCGACTGGACTCCAGCAGGCCCCGTGCGCCTCAACCCCTCATCGGGAGTGCAGGAGCTGAAGCACATCGGCTGAACCCTCTCACGCGACAACTACCTTGACGCTCACCGCGACTGGACTCCAGCAGGCCCCGTGCGCCTCAACCCCTCATCGGGAGTGCAGGAGCTGAAGCACATCGGCTGAACCCTCTCACGCGACAACTACCTTGACGCTCACCGGGGACGCCGCGCGAGTCCGTTAGCAGACTGCGCTTGGTGCCCCGCTTCGCTCTGTTGGTGGGATTGGGGCCGGTTTTTTCCCCCACCCAGCGGCGCTTTGCCCTGGGTGCCGTCCAGCGCCAATCAATCTTCGCCAAGCCATCATAGGCCAGCAGCCCCTGACGCCAGAACTCACGGAAGACGCCCGGGGACAACCACTCCCGGAAGCGTCGGTAGGCAGAGGACGGATGGCACAGGGCCGTGGCTTTCAACGCGCCCCACTGCATCCCCGTGCGCAGCACCAAGAGGATTCCATCCAAGGCCTGTCGGTCAGGCACTCGCGGGTTATGGCACCCCAGCGGGTGCTCCGGACGTGCCGGCAGCAGCGGCTCAATACGGCGCCACAGCTCGTCCGGCACCCGCCAGCCGTCGTCCTGCTTCACTACCCCATGGCCGCGTCCTCCTACCGCTTCAACACGACTGGAGGCCGACCTTCTTCCCTACCGAAATAGGTTCTAAGTTGAAGGGACCGCCGTGATGTAGTTGCTCACGACAAGTTGTTTGCGGGGGCACTGGATATTTTGAATTGCGTGCTGCTAAGAGACCGCACCGTGCTCGGACATGAATCCCTGACTCGGTTTATCGCAACCCTTGCTCACTCCTGGCGTTGGCGGTTCCTGACGCTGTCATGCTTCATCATTGCCGGATTTTGGATAGGCACTGGACAGACCGAGGCCCGTCCCTCCGGTCATGAGGCACCCGAGACGGAGTCCATCGCCGTCGTTGATGGTGAGGAGATTTCTCGCGAGCGCTTCAACGAGCGCTGGCGCCCCCTGACCCAGCTCCTTCGAATGAAGGACGGCCATGTCACGGAGTCCATGGCGGAGGCCCAGAAGGCCCACTTGGCGGAGCAGCTTATTGACGAGGTCCTCATCGAGCACGCCGCCGAGCAGGAACAACTCCTGATCACCGAAGCGGAACTGGACGCGGCCATGGAGTCGCGCCGCAAGCAGTTGCCTGTGGCCGACTTGAAGCCTGTCCTGCATCCCGCCCCGGAGGAGTTCCGTCGCAAGGTGCGCCTTGAGCTGCTGGCGGACAAACTCGTGGAGCGACGGGTTGCCCGAACGTTTCCAGAAGATGCCCTCCACATCTTCCATGAACGTAACCCGGAGCGCTTCCAGGTTCCGAGCTACGTCGAGGTCGAGGACCTGCTCGTGGCTGTCTCTCCGGAAGTGGAGGGCGCGGAGTTGCTTGCCCGTCAGCAGGAGTCGGAGGCGCTGAGGGAACAGGCTTTGACCGGCGCTCCCGGTAGTCTCTCGGTCGTGGGTCGTTCATCCACTCTGACGGAGACCCCGCTGCCCGGCGGGGCTCGCGTCAGGCTCACGCCCGCGAGTGTCCCTACGGCTGTCTGGGACCGGCTGAGCGACCTCTCTGCGTCGGAGGTCTCTCCGGTGCTCCGCACGGAGCAGGGTTTTCACATCTACCGGCTGGTGGAGCGAGGGCCGCTGCTGTCGCCGCCGTTCTCCGTGGTGCGTGAGCGGGTGCAGCGGGTGATGCGTGCCCAGTTGCTTGAGCTGCGCCGCGCTGGATTGATGCAGGAACTGCGGTCGACGGCTCTCATCGAAAACAGCCTGACGAAGCGTCAGTTGCTGCGGGTGGGCCCTCAGTCCAACGCATGCCTTGACGCGCCTGCCTTGTCCCTGCCCCAGCCGGCCCCGGCTGGGAAGCACGAGTGACGCCCCTCTTCCCGTCGCTGACGGCCACCTTCGGAATCCGACCGTGAATCCCGCCGCCCTGCTCGTCGTGTATCTTCTCGCGACCGCTCCCACACCCCAGTCCACGCAGGGGAGCTATCTCTCGCGACTCCTCCCCTTGGATATTCCCGCGGGCGACGTGCCCATGCAATCCCAGGCACTACAAAGTGTTCTTGGTGCGAACATTCTCGCCCGGCGTCCTGCCTACGATGCCTTGTATGTTCCGGGGCGTTTCCCCGCTCAGGCCTATTGTTCTCGCACCCGGTTCACGCCGGGCGCGAGTGTGCCTATTTCTAGCTATAGCAATGACCCCAGGACTCCAACGACGGAGTCGAACTTCTTCTATTTGGGAAGCGGTTGTTCGTTTTATGACGCAAATGGCGATGGCACCGTCGATTACAATGTCATCATTCATCCGCGCTCACTGAGGGACATCGGGCAGCATGAGTTCTCGTGCTGGATTGATACCGTGCCGCACGCTGGCTGGTGCTGGAACGTCATCAACCGGCCCCCCTGCAATTACGTCTGTGAGGCGAGCGTCGCGGTTCGTCAATCATTCACCGTTATCTATAATGTTTTGAACTACCCGCCGTCCGCCAATCCAACCTTCACGCCTACCAGCCCGAATTGGGCCTCGCGGGTCCAGTTCAACGCGAACTCGAACGATCTCGACGGCGGCGACGTGGTGCACCGCTGGTCGGTCACCTCTAAGCCGGTTGCGTCCACGGCCTCACTCACCAACGCGGGGACCGCTACTCCGTCGATTGCGTTCGGCAATGAGAAGGACATCGGTACCTGGGTCTTCCGGCTGGAGGTGGATGACGACGAAGGAGAGACACGGAGTTACTCCGTCCAGTTCACCGTACCCAATGTTCCTCCGATTTTTGAGATCTCCGGCGCCTCTCAGGTGGTGGTTCAGAAGAACATCCAGTTGGGTGTCACTTCCACCACGGACGTCGATGGCGGCGACCTGACCTTTAGTTGGGACATCCTACAGGCGCCTGCGGGTGCAACGCCTGGGGTTGTCAACGGATACTCCACCCAGCCGAGCATCAGCATCCCGACTACTGGAAAGGAAGTCGGGACTTGGCGCTTTCGCGTGACAGGGCGCGACAACGAGGGCGCCTCGGTGTCCAAGGAGATCACCGTTACGGTGGTCAACATCAAGCCGCGCATCCAGTTGTCTGGCGCCACGCATGTGGACGAGGGCAATCCCATCCACTTGGAGACGAGCATCCTGGATGATGAGGATGGTGGCTCGCTCACGTTCAAGTGGGAAGTGGTCCAGGCGCCCCAGTCCGCAGGGGTGCTGGTGCCTTCGGTCCTCGCCACGTCCGCGGGTGTGACGTTGCCCGCAGCCACCTCGACGAGCTTCGCGCTGGCTGGCACTGGCGCGCAGGCAGTCCCTGGGACGTGGATCTTCCGCCTGACGGCGACGGACGATGAGAACGAGTCGGTGACCCAGGAGGCCACCGTCTTGCTGGATGGCTTGCCCAAGATCATCTTCCGGAACCCGCCCGTACGGCACATCATCGGCTCAGGACCGCTGGTCCTGGATGTCAGCCTCTCCGAGGATCCGGACTCGCCATGCCCTACCGACGCGGGGCGCTGCCATCTGACCGACGGTCGCTTCGTCACCGTGTCCCCTGGCATGACCGGGATCTACGAGTGGTACGCCAGCCAGGATCTGACCCAGCATCCGCTGGAGCGTATCGAAACCCTGTTCCCGGGGTATGGTACCAGCGGTCCAGTGCTCAACCTTGGCTCCGAAACCCTTCCCGCCGGCGAGTGGACGTTCGAAGCGCGTGGAATGGATGGTGAAGGCAACCCAGGCACCAAGCGCATCGTTGTCAGCGTGATGCCTCCCGATACCGCGCCCGAGGCCCGCGCGGTTGGACCCGCAATTCGCCCCACGGTTCTGCTGTCGGGGCTCAGCCTGACCAATATCGTGGTGGATGGCTCACTGAGTATCGACGTCGACAACACCTTTGACGGGACGATGCCGGCTCCAGGTCTGGGGATCACCCACTACCAGTGGACCGCTGTGCCGCCGACTCCCGGTTGTCCCGTCCCCATGCTCCCGAGTGGGCCCCAGGCGACAAGCATCCTGCTGTTCCCGGCCGGTGCGATGGTACCCCCCGCGTGCCAGGGGCGCTGGCAGGTGACGCTCACGGTTAAGGACGACGACAGTGCTGGGCAACAGTCGTCGAACACGGCCTTGGTCTCCATTGGGAACTGCGCGTCGCTGGCCTGTCTCGATGCGCCTGTTCCGGGCAGCGAGCGCATCCTCCACGAGGACGATACGGCGGGCGTCCTCATCGCGACGCACCTGGACTCCGCTTTCTACGATGAGCTGGCGTTCGCCACCGGGGCGGCCATTGTCATGGATGTCGTCTACGCTGGGACGACGAATGTTGCCTTCGAGGCCGTGACGCCAGTGCTGAACCAGGCCAGCCGAGGCCTGCCGCTCTTCCTGTTCTGGAATGGCAGGAACAGCGCGGGCGCGCTGCTGCCGGGCACGTTCGACATCATCCTGTCCGTCCAGACAGGAGTAGGTCTGCAGATCGCCGTGGCCTCCGGTCCGCGGGTCATCGTGGTGGAGGATGTGAAGACGCAGGTGGCCGCGTCCAGTGACAGATACGTCCAGCGTGAGAAGCTGACGTCGTCCACGGGGACCGCATCCTTCCAGGTTTCCGCGTCCGGCATCGTTGGGGCGCTCGCGCTCGACTCCTTCACGTGGCGCATCAAGAACGCGTCAGGCACCACTGTGGCCACGGGCCCTCTGCCGGGGGGCACCGGTGGCACGCAGACCGTGAGCTGGGACGGGCGGGGGGCCGGGGGGGTGGTGCCTCCGCCGGGTGACTATACTTTCGAGGCGGAGGCCGCGCGCAATGGCGTCTCCCTTGGGAAGAGCGAGCCTCATCCCTTCACGCTCTTTAGCCTGACGCTGGATCCGGTTGTGATTGCTCCCGCGAATCCCGGGGAGGCGCCGGACTGGATCCACCTGGAGCGCAATGACGCGGCGATCGCCGTCACGAGCGCCAACTTCGCGCAGCGGCGCCTGCGTATGAGTCCAATGCTGCTCAAGATCGAGCCCACGCTGCAGGGCGGAACGGTGACGCTTGAACAGGAGAGTGGCCAGGCCTTGAGTGTGGAGTTTTTCGAAGAGGGCGGTGGGTACAAGCCCGTGGGCACGCTGCCCGGGCAGTGGTCGGAGGTGCCCTCGTCGGGCCTCCGCCTCCTGGCTTACGGCAAGGGATTGACCGGTGATGCGACCTTCAAGATGACCTATCGGGTGAACGGGACGATCGTGGCCGAGGAGCGCGTGCGGTACCGGCTCGCGCCCCCAGCTGCGAGCGTGGGCATCGAAAACACGGCGCACACACCCCATTTCCGGGAGGTGCGGACCGTCAATGCAGGCAGTCCCATTCGCGCAGCGCTCGACCGGACCCGGCAGCGTGAGCGCACGGGCCGCCGCGCGGACGTCTACCTCGTGGCGCACCGGGATGCGGTCGCGTGGGCGGCCAACCCCAGCCTCACCAATGTGTCGGGCAACGCGAAGCGGCTCGATGTCGGTGCCGCGAACGCGGACCCCGTCATCCTTTCGCTCTGGGCGGCGGCGATCGAGGGCGCCTACGACGTGGTCTATGACTTCGGCAACTTCGCGGACGCACCCGGTGACTTCGTGGGGGATGGCAGGTTGGATCCGGGAGACCTGTTGGTAAGCCCCGCCGGGGCGCCCGCGGTCGAAGTGGAAGGCTCCTATGTGGCCCCGGGCCCGCTCGCCTTCCGGACCTTTGACTATGGCGGAAAATACGCTGGGGCGCCGTACACGGCCCGGCTGCCAGGGAGGTGGGATGGAGTGGTTCCCGCCGGCTTCTCCGTTCCCCTCCGTGGCCGGGCGGTCTACCCCGTGGACATGTCCGTCAAGCGGCCCCTGGTGGTGATCGCGCATGGCAATCACATGCCCCGCCTCATCTACGTCCCGACTTCCTCAAGCCCGAGCCGCATCGAGGTGACGGTCGACTCAGACCTGACGTCGGATGAGAACTTCCGCGGCTACACCTATCTCCAGGAGCACCTGGCGTCGCAGGGCTTCATCACCATCAGCGTGGACCTGGACGCGCTGTATGGCGATCCACACGTCGGTTATCCCGCCCTGCCAAACGGCTCGGGCATCCAGGCTCGTGCGTGGATCCTCCTGAAGAACATCGAGTTGTTGCTCGCCAACCCGGCCGTCGTTCCTGACATCGCTGGGAAGGTCGAAGCGTCCCGTATCTACCTCGCGGGCCATTCGCGAGGAGGAGAGGCCGTGATCGTGGCCCAGCACCAACTCAAGAACCTGGCGTCCTCCACGCCGATCCCCGGTTCTGTTCCTCCAGGAGGGACTCTGGTGGGGCTGCAAGCGAGCAACATCCGTGGCATCATCAGCTTGTCACCGGTGAGCTCGGCGGTGGAGCGCCTCAACATCCTGTCGCCCACGGTGCCGTACTTGTTGATCTATGGCTCCGCGGATGGAGATGTGAACGGTGCAAGCTCATTCGTGCGCCCGTTCATCCACTACGATCGCGCGCAGGCGGACCGCTATGCGCTTCGCATCGAGGGGGCCAACCACAACTTCTTCAACACCAGCTGGGCCTACAGCGATGCCAGCCAGCAGCCGGTTCCCATGGCGGTACGTCCGGCCGGCGGTCTGGAGTACACGCTGATGTCCTTGACGACTCCCGTGGGCGCGACCGCCACGCTGCTCCCCGGTGGAGCGCAGCGGCAGGTGGCCACGGCCTACATCTCGGCATTCCTGAAGATGGTCGACAAGGATTCGCGTGCCGCGGGCGAGTACTTCCTGCAGCAGCCGGCGACGCTGGCCCCGCTGGGAACGCCCGCTGGAGTCTCCATGTACTCTCAGGCCCAGTTGACGACCCGGCGCAGGACGCCCCTGGATGACTTCGAGACCACTCCGTCCCTCAACCTCTCCAGTCAGGGGCAGCCGGTGGCGTTCACCGTGGGCGACGTCACCGAGGAACTCCTTCTGGACTCGAACCTTGCCCTCGAAACCGAGCCCACCAACCGCTTCTTCCAGCAAACCCGCGGCGTGCTCTTCTCGTGGACCACGGCGATGGCCTACGAGCAGACCGTGCCTCCCTCGGGGCGGGATCTGCGCCTGGCGCGCAGTCTCAATTTCCGGGTAGCGCAGGCCCCGTTCCACGCTTTGACTTCCACGGGGGGGCCTTTGAGCTTCCAGGTGGAGTTGGAGGATGGGGCGGGCCACCGCGAAGTCATGTCCCTGAAGGGCTTCGACCAAATCGCGCCCGTCTATCCGGCTGGCGTTTGGTGGGGACAGCACTTCAAGCCGGGGGGGGGGATCGATCCCTCGGTGCCGTACGTGAATACGACGTCCGCTGCCTTCAAGACGTTCCGGTTGCCGGTCGCGGGGTTCGCTGGCACGGCCGCGGACGTCGACCTTGGGAACATCACGAAGGTCCGTATCCGTCTGGCGGACAGTGGTGAAACCGCCCAGGGCCGTGTGGCCCTGGATGACCTGGAGATTGAGTTCTGATGAACCGCATGTGGCTGCTGCTCCTCGTGGGGCTGACCGTCTCTTGTTCCGACCGGGCACCCGCTGCCCGTGCACCGGAAGCGCCTGTCCGGGTCCGTTCCCAGAACTCCGGGCTCGGCACGGTGACCTCTGTCGAAGCCGTGCACATCGCCGAAGGCTTCACCGTCTGGCGCAACGGGCAGGAGGCCATCGCGCAGGACGGCCTGTTGATCCGTGTCGATGTCGCGAACCAGGGCCTGTTCTTTCCCCGGGCCCTCACGCCGCCGCTGTTCGTCCTGGGAGACAGTGTGGGGCTGATGCTGCTCACGCCCTTCGAGACGGGGAAGGCCGTGCTTCTGATGGACGCACCGCCCCCGGACGTGGACGTCGCGTTGTGGATGACGGAGCTCGGCGTGGATGCGCGGAGTCTGGGGGGGGCCAGCCTGCGTGTCCAACAGAAGAGTGCGCTGTCGCTTGGTGCCAGCTCTGGCGTCAACATCCATACTCCGCCCGCGAATGCGCCGAGGACGCCTTACCCCACGTATCAGGCGCTGATGGACACGCTCATCTCCCTCCGGGTGGCATCCGGTATCTGCGACGACGTTGGCAAACAATGCGGTGTGGTTCCGGAGACGACGATTGGCCGCATTGACTGCGGCGAATGTCCTGCCGGCCAGCTCTGCAAGACGGACAACATGTGCTGCACGCCCAGCACGTGCGCGACGCAGGGGCGCATCTGTGGCCCGGCATCCGACGGCTGCGGCAACACGATTCAGTGTGGCGTCTGTGGCCAGGGACAGGTTTGCCTGAGTGCAGGGAACTGCTGCACTCCTAAGACGTGCACGCAGCTGGGCCGGACGTGTGGCCCTGCCGCCGACGGCTGCGGCGGGACTGTCGACTGCGGCGTCTGTGGCCAGGGGCAGGTCTGCCTGGGCGGTGGCAGCTGCTGCACGCCGAAGACATGCGCGCAGCTGGGCAAGAATTGCGGCTATGTTTCCGACGGCTGTGGGGGCGTCATTGACTGCGGGACCTGCACGAGCCCGGAGTCGTGCGGTGGCGCGGGCACTCAGAACGTCTGCGGCATCTGTGCTCCGAGGACCGAGAGTCAGGTCTGCGCGGGTCGGCAGTGCGGCACCTTCTCAGACGGATGCTCTACCAACTACTCGTGCGGCACCTGTCCGGTAGGTACGGCCTGTGCCTTGCGGACCGGGGAGTGCGGCCAGAAGGACGGCTGCGGTCCCAATACGGTCTATGTCTGCAATTCCGCTGGCTGCCGCTGCGAGGACAACGGCACGCCGATGTAGCAGTACCGGCGGGGAAGGGCGTGCCGCGCTGGCGCGCCCTTCCTGCCACGGCGGCTTACGTCCGGCCGCCCTGCAGCTTCCGGTACACGCCCACGACCTGCCCCAAAATCATCGTGGAGCGGAAGTCCGTGCGGTTCACGTAGATGGGCTGCATGGTCGCGTTCGCCGGCTGGAAGCGGATGCGGTCGACCTCCGGGTAGTAGCGCTTCACCGTGGCCTCGTCCTCGATGAGCGCCACCACGATCTCCCCCGGCTGCGCCGACGGCGTCTTCTTCACGAAGAGGTAGTCCCCGTCATGGATGCCGTCGTCGATCATCGACTGGCCCTTGACCCGGAGCGCGAACACCTCCCGGCCGTTCACCCCACCCAGGAGGAAGCTGTCGATCTTGACCGAGTCCTCCATGTGCTCCTGCGCCAGCGCCGGCGCACCCGCCGCCACCTTGCCCAGCAGGGGGATCTCGATCATCCCGGACTCGCGGCTCTTCATCCCCAGGCCCAGGAGCAGCCTCGCCCGCTTGGTGGGCACCAGCGAGCGGCTCTGCTGCTCGCCTCGCGTCAGGTAGCCCTTGCGCTCCAGGGCCTTCAGGTGGTCGTTCACCCCGTTGGTCGAGCGGATGTCCATGTGCTCCCCAATCTCCCGGATGGTCGGGGGGAAGCCTCGGACCTCCGACTCCTTCACGATGAAGGTCAGGATCTCCCGCTGGCGCTCCGTGAGCTCTTCCATGGCCGCTCTCCTTCGCCCGCCTGCCCGCCCGCTCCGGCGGTGATGGGCAACAGAATTTCAGTACCCCATGCTCCCTGAACATACGTGTAGAGTCAATCCGTTCAGTGCCCCCACCCATACCGTGCGTGCTGCCCTCAACCCGACTTTCTTGCAACTTGAGGAGGCGCGTTGATCTCGGCGTACACTTGGTACCGCCGTGTCCGACCTCCGCCACACGCTGCTCTTCGTCGATGACGAGGCCGACGTCCTGGACATCCTCAGTCGGATGTTCCAGCGGCGCTATCGCGTCCTCACCGCCCCCAACGGCCGGGCAGCCCTGGAAATCCTGCGGACCGAGGCCGTGGACGTCCTCGTCACCGACCAACGCATGCCAGAGATGACGGGCATCGACCTCGTCACCGCCGCCCGGGCGGAAGGCATCGATGTCACGACGCTGCTCCTGACGGCCTACACGGACCCTCAGGACATCATCGCGGCCATCAACCAGGGGCAGGTCTACCGCTACGTCACCAAGCCCTGGGACGTGAACGACCTGCTCATCACCGTGAAGAACGCGGTGGAGTTCGCGCAGCTGCGCAAGGACAAGGAGAAGCTCATCCGCCAGCTGCACCAGCGGGTGGAGGCCCTCTTCGTCCTCTACGAGGTCAGCCGCGCCAGCGCCAACGACCCCGCCAGCTACGACGCCATCATCGACCGCGTGCTCACCGCCGTGGCCCGCGTGCTGCCGTACGACTGCGGCGCGGCCCTCATCGCGCCGGACGGCCAGCGCGGCGCCACGCTGCGCCTGCGGTGCGTGGGCAACGTGGGCGAGCAGGCGCTCCTGGGCGTCAAGGAGTCCATGCTCGGCGCGTACCGCAAGAGCAGCGGGCTGGCCCTGCCGGAGGACCGCGTCATCACCCGCGTCACCGGCACCACCACCCAGGACGCCGCGTCGCCCGTCGTCTACCCCAACCAGCTCACGGTGAACCTCACCGCCGCGGGCCGGCCCGTGGGCATGCTGTCGCTGTTCTCCCACCGCGCGGACGCGTTCACCGAGGACGACGGGCTGCTCCTGGACGTGCTCGCCAACCAGACGGCGGACGCCATCCAGTCGCTGCGCTCGGCGGAGGAGGAGGCCCGCCACCGCATGGAGCGCATGGTCGCGTCCATGGCGGACGGCGTGGTGCTCACCGACGAGAAGAACGACATCGTCGTGATGAACCCCGCGGCCCGCCGCATCCTGCGCACGGTGGAGGAGGGCGGGCAGGTGCCCTCCAACCGCCTGCTGGAGGAGCGCCTGGGCTTCCAGCCGTTCCAGCTGGTGCGCAACCTGGAGTACAGCGGCCACCAGGTGCTGCGCGAGGACGTGAAGCTCTTCGAGCGCACCGTGCAGACCACCGTGACGCCCGTCAACGACGCGCGCGGCACCCTGCGCGGCGTGTGCGTGGTGCTGCGCGACATCACCGACCAGAAGCGCCTGGAGGAGCGCAAGGACGCGTTCGTCTCCATGGTGAGCCACGAGCTGCGCACGCCGCTCACCTCCATCACCGGCGCGCTGGACCTGGTGCTCAACCGGATGGCGGGGGACATCAACGAACGGCAGCACCGCTACCTGTCGCTCGCCAAGGACTCCGCGGAGAAGCTCAACAGCATCGTGGATGACCTGCTGGACCTGTCGAAGTTCGCGCAGGGCCGGCTGCGGATGAGCTTCGAGCGCATCTACCTGGAGGAGCTGGTCCAGCGCGTGGTGGAGAAGTACGGGCCCGCCTTCGCGGAGAAGCGCGTGCGCGTGCTGCCCCAGCTGCCGCAGCACCCGCTGCGCGCCATGGTGGACCCCAACCGCGTGAACCAGGTGCTCAACAACCTGCTCAACAACGCGGTGAAGTTCACCCCGGAGGGCGGCGAGGTGCGCGTGGAGCTGCGCGCCACCTCCAGCCTGCCCGGCTACGTGGTGCTCTCCTGCTGGAACAGCGGCGACCCCATCGCCGAGGACAGCCTGGAGCGCATCTTCGACCGCTTCGAGCAGGCGCGCACCCAGGCCAACCGCACCGTGCGCGGCACCGGCCTGGGCCTGGCCATCTGCCGCAACATCGTGGAGGCCCACGGCGGCCGCATCTGGTCCGAGCCTTCTCATGACGGCGTGCGCTTCATCGCCGTGCTGCCCACCGAACCGCCCCAGGACGTGCTGTCGCAGGCGGGCGTGGACACGCTGCCCGCGCCGCAGCCGGTGCGCTCGGACTCGCGCGGCAAGGTGCTCATCATCGAAGGCGAGCCCGAGGTGGGCCACATCATGAAGGCCCTGCTCGGCGCGCGAGGCTACCGCGTGCGCCTGGCCGGGTCCGCGGAGGAGGGCCTGAGCGCCGCCCGGAACATGCACCCGGACGTGCTGCTCGTGTCGGTGCGGCTGCCGGACGTGGACGGCCTGCGGCTGGCTGAGATCCTCCGGCATGATCCGGAGACGCGCCGCGCGCCCCTGCTGCTCACCTCCGCGTTCGACGAGCGCCAGCGCGCCTTCCGCGCGGGCGCGGATGCGTTCCTCGTGCGCCCCCTGGCTGGCGACAAGCTGATGGCCACGGTGGACTCGCTGTCTCGAGGCCGGGGCGGCGGCCAGCACGGGCGCGTGCTGGTGGTGGACGACGACGCGAAGATCGCCTTCATCTGCCGCGAGGTGCTGGAGGGGCTGGGCTTCGAGGTGGGCGTCGCGCACAGCGTGGAGGAGGGCCGGCGCTCCCTGCGCGAGCGCAGGCCGGACGCGGTGCTCCTGGACGTCACGCTGCCGGACGGCGACGGGTTCGCGTTCCTGGAGGAGATCAAGGCCGAGCGCGCCAGCGGCCACATCTCCGTCATCTTCATCTCCGCGCGCACGGAGACGTCCTCCAAGGTGCGCGCGCTGAAGCTGGGCGGCGACGACTACATCACCAAGCCCTTCGACGCGCTGGAGCTGGGGGCGCGCGTGGAGAGCATGCTGCGGCGCAAGGAGCAGGAGCTGTCCTCGTCGCCCACGACGCAGCTGCCCGGCTCCACCGCCATCGAGCGCGAGGTGCAGCGGCGGCTGACCGCGCGCCAGCCGTTCGCGTTCTGCTACCTGGACCTGGACAACCTCAAGGCCTACAACGACTACTACGGCTTCGCGAAGGCGGACGGCGTGGTGCGCCAGACGGGGGACCTGATGCGGGAGATCTTCCAGCAGGAGGGCGCCACCGGAGACTTCCTGGGCCACGTGGCGGGCGACGACTTCGTCTTCATCACGTCCGTGGAGTCGGTGGACCGGGTGTGTCAGCGGGCCATCGAGGCGTTCGACCGCATCATCCCGCTCTACTACGACCGGCAGGACCGGGAGCGCGGCCACATCGAGGCGGAGGATCGCTTCGGGGAGAAGCGCCACTTCCCCATCATGAGCGTGTCCGTGGTGGCGGTGATGACGGACGGCGTCGCGCATGACCACGCGGAGCTCGCGCGCCGCGCCGCGGACATGAAGAAGCGGGCGAAGGCCATCCCGGGCTCCGTCTTCCTGCGCAGCGACCTGGAGCGCGTGGTCCGCTCCGTCACCGGATGAGGCTCTACCAGCAGCTCATCCTCTTCATGCTGGCCACGACGGTGCTGCCCCTGGCCGTCGTGGGCTTCCTCCTGCTGTCGCGCGCGGAGACGGCCGTCGCCGACCACATCGACGCGCAGCAGCGCGCGCTGGCCACCGCCACCGCCGAGGCCGTGGAGGCGAGCCTGATGGAGGTCGTCAACGGCCTGGCCCGGTCCGCGGAGCTGCTGCCCTGGGAGCACGCCACGCCCGACGAGGTGCGCGGCATGCTCCTGCTCCTGTACGGCCAGTCCACCACGGTGAGCGCCGTCATCCAGACGGACGCCGAGGGACAGCCCCTGGGGCCGGCCGTGTACCGCGCGGAGCCGGCCCAGGGCCATCCGGGCTTCGACTCCGCGGAGCTGGAGCGGCTGGCGCACGCGGTGCCGGTGGCGTCGCTCCAGGGCGGCAAGGGTCAGGCGGCGCTGGGCGGTGCGTATCCGCACGGAGGCAGCGGCGCCGCCGCCGTCGCGGTCGCGGTGAAGCTGGGAGCAGGGGCCGAAGCGCCCTTCGCGGTCGCGGAGATCGTCTTCACCCAGTTGGAGGCGCTGCTCTTGCGGCGCGCGGGGGAGGGGCTGGCGCGGCTGGACGTGGTGGACAGCGAGGGGCGCGTGCTGGCCAGCTCCCTGCCGACCCGGCGCATGGTGGCGCTGGAGCCGGAGCTTCGCGAGGCGCTGAAGTCCGTCCAGGGGTCGGACACCGCGAAGAGCTTCCGGTTGAAGGATCCCGCGCGCCGGGTGAGCGTGGCCCGGGTGGAGGCCCTGGAGATGGGCGTCGTCCTGACGGTGGACGAGGCCCTGGCGCTGATGCCGGTGCGGGAGCTGCGCACCACGGTGCTCGCGTCCGTGGCCAGCGCGCTGGCGGTGCTGCTGGCGTTGGGCACGCTGTTCACCCGCCGGCTCGACCGCCGGCTCGGGGAGGTGGTGGAGGGCGCGGAGGCCTATGGCCGCGGGGAGCTGGAGCGGCGCCTGCGCGTGGAGGGCCAGGACGAGCTGAGCGAGCTTGCGTCCACCTTCAACCGCATGGGCGCGGAGCTGGAGGCTTCACGCGCGCGGCTGATGAGCTGGAACGACGACCTGCGCGTCCGGGTGGAGGAGGCCACGGCGGAGCTGCGCGCCGCGCAGGCGCAGTTGGTGGAGGCGCAGAAGCTGGCGGCGGTGGGCCAGCTGGGCGCGGGCGTGGCGCACGAGATCAACAACCCGCTGGCTGGCATCCTCGGCAACGTGCAGCTGCTGTTGCTGGACCGGGGCGGCGACGACGCGGACATCGAGACGCTGCGGAAGATCGAGCAGAGCGCCAAGCGCTGCAAGGACATCACCCAGAACCTGCTGCGCTTCTCCCAACAGCGCGAGCGCCCGGACCTGCGGCCCGTGGACCTCAACGCGGTGGTGCGTGACGCGCTGAGCCTCACGGAGAACCAGACGCGTGGGGAGGGCATCGACCTGGTGACGGAGCTGAGCGGGGAGCTGCCTCGCGTGAAGGCGGACCCCGGGCACCTGTCGCAGGTGTTGCTGGCGCTGCTGTCCAACGCGCGCACCGCGATGCTGAAGTCGCAGGTGAAGCGGCTGACCCTGCGGACCGGCGAGCGGGACGGGATGTGCACCCTGGAGGTGGAGGACACGGGCAAGGGCATCGCGGAGAACATCCGGCCGCGCATCTTCGAGCCCTTCTTCACGACCAAGGACGTCTGGTCCAATGTGGGCCTGGGCCTGAGTGTCGCGTGGCGAATCATCACGGAGGCCGGGGGGACGCTGGAGGTCCGCTCGGAAGCAGGGCAGGGGGCTCGGTTCACCATCGTGCTGCCCCGGGCATGAAGCCCACCGCGTGTGCTAGCTAAGGCCTTCGCATGGCCGCTCCTTCTTCCCGCAGACGACCGGTGCCGTTCCTCGTCGGGCTCGTGCTCATCCTGGCCGCGCTGCCGGTGGGCTGGTTCGTCTTCCTGCGGGAGCCGCCCGTCCCCACGCCCCCGTCCACACCCCCGCCCGTCGTCGTCGCGCCGGTGGAGCCCGCGAAGGCGGTGGAGCTGGTCCTGAGTGACTTCGACGGCACCGTGGACGTGCGGCACGGTGACGGGGCCTGGGGGCCCGCGACCCGCAACATGCCGCTGCGCCCCACGGACGTGGTTCGCACGGGGGACAACTCCTTCGCGGTGCTGGTGAACGGGGACCTCGCGGAGGTGCGCCTGGAGGATGGCACCGAGGTGTCCGTGGCGGCGCTGACGGACTCGCTGTCGCGGTTCTTCCTCAACAACGGCGAGGCCACCGCCACCGTGCGGGGCCGCGCCAACAAGCGCCATACCTTCGAGCTGAAGGCGAAGGGCGGCGACGCGGAGGCCAGCACCACCGGAGGCACGTTCACCATGACCAACAACGGCGCGGGCACCGTGAGCGTGGGCACGCGCGCGGGTGACGTGAAGCTCACGGGCAAGGAGGGGAAGTTCGTCATCGTCCGCGCGGGCCAGCGGTCCACCATCCTTCCCGGTCAGGCGCCCAGCGAGCCCGCGGCCATCCCCAGCACCGTCTTCCTGAAGATGGCCTGGCCCGACGACAAGGCGCTGCGCAAGCGCACCGTCACCGTCACCGGCGACACGGATCCGGGCAGCCGGGTGGTCGTGGACGGCGTCCTGGTGCCGACGGACAAGGACGGCCATTTCGAGCGCGAGGTGGCCCTCAAGGAGGGCCGAAACACCGTGAAGGTGGTCGCCCGCGGCGTGGGCGGCGTGCGTCAAGAGGATCAACGCGACGTGCTGGTGGACACGAAGGCGCCCAGGATGCAGGTCAAGACCGAGGACCTCTGGAAGCGGGCCGGCGACGCCCCTCCGTGAGCCGCGGGAGGTCCTGCGGGGGCGGTTCCACCTGGAGGGTCGGGCCCGCCGCCGGGGAGGACGCCCGGGCCGAGGGGCTGGGGGATCCGCGCGCGGGTGGCAGCAAAGTGGTGCAGTCCCCGCGGAGGGCCTTGTAGAGTCGGGTGGCCCTGGAACGTCTTCTGATCACCGCGCTGGTGTTGGTTTGTGCCCCGGTCTGGGCGGCTTCCCTGGAGCTGCTCGGCCCGGATGTGCCCGTGCCGCCGGAAGGCTTCACGGTGGCGGTGGTGCGCCGCGATGCCCAGGGGCGGCCGGTGCCGTTCACGCTGTCCACGGTGACGGCGGACGGCGCACAGGTGAGGCCCGGCCCGACGGCGGCGCCGCTGTGCACCTACGTGGTGGTGCCCCTGCCCCAGGCGCGTGAGGTGGTGGTGCACGCGAAGGGGGAAGGGGAGGAGGCCCAGGCGCGCTACGACGTGGGGCCGCCCGCGAGCCGCATGGAGCTGTCGCTGGAGCCCGCCCTCCCGGTGAAGGGGCGCGACACGGAGGCGACGCTCACCGTGAGGCGGCTGCGTCCGGACGGCACGCCGGATGACAGCGGCGCGCCCCCGGTGCTGCGCGCGAGCACGGGGCAGGTGGAGGGGCTCACGCACTCGGGCCCCGGGACCTACGTGGCCCGCTACGTGCTCCCCAAGACGCGCCTGCCCGAGGCGGCCATCCTGGTGGCGCTGTCCGCGTGGCCGCATCCGCAGTCGGTCCATGGCGCCTACGGGCGGCTGCTGGTGCCGCTGGCGGCTTCGGTGGACCTGCCGGGCAAGAGCGAGCCTGGGGCGCAGGTGTCCCTGGAGGTCGCGGGCAAGCGCTTCGGGCCCGTGCAGGTGGGCACCGATGGGCGCTTCGTGCTGCCGCTGGTCGTGCCTCCTGGCTACCCGATGGCCCGGGGCGTGGTGGAGGATCGCGCGGGCAACGAGGAGCGGATCGCCATCGATCTCCAGCTGCCACCCACGGACGGTCTGGCGTGCGTGCTCAACCCTCAGCGGCTGCCCGCGGACGGCGTGTCCCAGGCCCGGCTGTTGTGCGCCACCAGCGACGCGAAGGGCCTCCCGGTGGGCGATGCCCGCGTCACCGTGAAGGCGAAGTACGGCCGGCTGGAAGGGCCCCTGCGCGATCCGAACGGCATGCTGGAGTGGCGTTACACGGCGCCGCGCACGCTGGCGGCGGATGAGCGGATCGACGCGGCGTGGCCTCAGCGCGGCCCCGGATCGCGCGAGTCGCTGCCCATGCAGCTGGTGCAGGGCGCCGTGCGCGACGTGGCGGTGTCGCTGCCAGAGCCGCTGATCCACGAGGGCACGACGGGCGAGGTGGTGGTGGTGGCGCGCGACGCGGCGGGCCAGCCTCGCCCCGACGCGAAGGTGGAGATCGCCTCTTCCGTGGGAACGCCGGGCCAGGCGGTGGAGGCTCCGCTGGGGACCTTCACCTTGCCCTGGCGGGCGCCGACAGGGACCGGGGCTTCCAGCGCGGAGCTGACGGTGCGTGCGTTCGGGCCGCTGGGGACGGAGCCCGCGCGGCTCGCGGTGTGGCGGCTGGAGGGGGGGCTCGTGGCGGGGGTGGTGGATCTGGCGGGCTGGCCCGTGCCGCGGCAGCCGCTTCGCGTGGGCGCGGTGGAGAAGGTGACGGGGGAGGATGGCACGCTGCGGTTGGGCGCGTTGGATCAGGGCGCGGGGTCGACCGACGGGCTGCGCGTGTCGCATGCCGTGTGGCCGGGGCTCTCCGTCACGGTGCACGTCCTGGCCCCCGGGGGGCCCGTGTTCCCGGAGTCCGAGCCGCTGGTGCCCGCGCCCGTCGTGCGGAAGGTGGAGCTGGGGCCGCCGCTCCCGGTCAACGTGCGGGTGCACGTGGAGGGCGCGCGGGTGACGTGCTGGGTGGAGGACTCGCTCGGCCACGTCCTGGTGGATCGGCCGGTGCACGTCGCGCTGTCCGGGGGCGAGCGGAGCGAGGAGTCGGTGCGGGACGGGCGCACGCGCTTCACGGTGCGGGGCGCGAGTGGCCCCGTGAGCGTCTCCGTGGCGGATGTGCGCACGGGCGTGACCGCGATTGAAGAGGTGCGGCCTTGAAGTGCCCGTGTCCCGCGCACGCCGCGACGACCGCGCCCGAGTGGGGCGGGGATGCGCGTTCGTGTCTCGCGAGATGGCGCGAGGCGGAAGTGCCCGGACGGGCTGGGCGCGGGCTTTCGAGCCTGATGCGCCACGTCGTCCTCGTGGGTGCGCCCGGACGGGCTGGGCGCGGGCTTTCGAGCCTGATGCGCCACGTCGTCCTCGTGGATGCGCCCGGACGGGCTGGGCGCGGGCTGTCGAGCCTGACGCGCCACGTCGTCCTCGTGGATGCGCCCGGACGGGTTGGGCGCGGGCTTTCGAGCCTGATGCGCCACGTCGTCCTCGTGGGTGCGCCCGGACGGGCTGGGCGCGGGCTGTCGAGCCTGGTGAGCCTCGTCGTCCTCGTGCTGCTGCTCGCGCCGGTGGCCTCCGCGCAGACGCTGGCGTCGGAGCCTCCGACGCAGGCCTCGACCATCGCGGGCCGGGTCTGCGTGGACGTGAATGGCGACGGGCTCTGCGCTCTCGACGAGCCCGGACTCGCGGAGGTGCGGCTGGTGCTGGCCACCGGCCGCGAGGTGCGCACCGACGCCGCCGGCCGCTACCACCTCACCGGCGTGGACTCCCGCGTGCCGGACCTGACCGACGGCCCGCACCTGCGTCCCGGACGTCACCAGCTGAAGGTCGACGTGCGCAGTCTGCCGCCGGCCAGTCAGGTCATCCCCAGGACCGCGACCGTGGAGGTGCCCTGGGGCGCCGCCGTCCTCCAGGACTTCGCCGTGCGTACCCCTCCCGAGCGCCCGCCCGTGCCGCTCGCCACCGCGCCCAGCCGCCCCCCCGAGGCGCGCGTCGCCCCAGGTGGACTTCGCTTCCTCATCAGCGGTCAGGCCTCCGCCGGAGATCGGATCCGCGCGGGCGACGTGGAGGCGACCGTGGACGCCTCCGGTGCATGGCAGGCGAGGGTGCCGCTCACGCCGGGTGCGAACGTCATCACCCTCACCACCACCTCCGCGGACGGAGCGGTGGACTTCCTCCAGCAGCGCTTCGACGTGGTGCGACGCGGCGCGCGCGGCTGGCTCGTCATCCCGGGCAAGGTGTCCCGCCTGGGCACCGTGCGCGGGCTCTCCGCGGAGGGCCCTCTGCCCACCGGGGACACGTCCCTGCGCATCGAGGCGGCCCCCGGCACGAGCGTGACGTCACCTGACGAGACGTCCTTCGTGGGCCCGGACGGCCAGGCGCGCCTGCCCGTGCGGCTCGGGCCAGGACGCAACGACATCCCCCTCACCCTGAGCCCTCCGGACGGGACCTCGGGCTCCGCGACGGTGTCCGTCGAAGCGCGCGCCCAGCCCTTTGCCGTGGGTCTGCTCGACGTGGAAGCCAGCATCGCGCCAGCGGGCGGCGGCTTCCGTCTCCGGGGCCGGGGCGCGGTCCATGGCGAAGCGCAGGTGGGGCCGGTGCAGGTGGTGGGTGAGCTGGAGCTGAGCGACATCGACGTGCGCCAGCTGCATGACGCGCCCCTCGTGGACTGGCTGCGTCCTCGCCTGCCGGAGCGCTTCGACCGCTGGCCGGATCCCGACCTCGTTCCGGCGCAGTGGGGCGATGACTCGGTGTCCCTCACCCCCAACCCCTCGGAGGGGCGCCTGCGCCTGGAAGCCCGCCATGAGCAGTACGGCCGCGCGGGCTTCGGCACGTACCGCGCGCTCCTCCAGGACCGCGAAGTGGGCCGCTACCACCGCCCCCTCTTCGGCCCCTACGCGGAGCTGCGCGAACAACTGGGCGAGGTGTGCGTGGGCCTGAACATGTTCGCGGGGGGACTGGTCGACCCGACGCGCGGACTGGCCGCGGTGCCCGCGCATGAGGAGCTGCGGGCCACCGGGGGCAGCCTCTACTACCTCGGGGGCGGCGCCGTGGCGGAGGGGTCGGAGCTGATCCGCGTGGAGGTGCGCGACGGCGTCACCGGCCTGCCACTGGGCGAGCAGCACCTAATGCGGGGACGCGACTACGACATCGACTACCTCGCGGGGCGCATCCTGCTCGCGCGCCCCCTGTCGTTCCTCGCCGGGGCTTCGCTGCTGCGCACGGACGCGCTCACCCAGTGGCCCGAACCGGTGCTCGTCGTGGACTACGCCGTGCTGCGAACAGGCGACCCGCGCGACTCGGTGGGGGGCGAGGCCTGGGCGCGCTGGCGCGGCTCCACCGTGGGCCTGGCCGCGGTGCGCGAGCGCCGGATGGGTGCGCCCTTCCAGCTGCTGTCCGGACGCGGCCAGACGTCGCTGTGGGGCTATTCCCTCATCGCCGAGGCCGCCTCCAGCCGGGGCCTCGCGGTGGAGTCCAGCGTGTTGGGCGTCTCCGACGACGGAGGCCTGTCCTTCCTCCGCCCCGTGGGCACCCAGGATGACCATGGCGGCGCGGTGGGCCTGCGCGTGAGCGGGTCGGATCCCCTGGGCCAGGGAGGCTCCCTGGATGCCGCGTGGCGCGAGCGCTCCAAGGGCTTCTCGGATGGCGCTCACCTGGATGCCGCCCGCTTCCGGCAGCTGTCACTGCGGGTGGTGCAGCCCCTGGGGCCGGTGTCGCTCACGCTCCTGGGCGATGATCGCCGCTCCGCGGATCCACGCCTGCCCTTCGAAGACACGCCCTTCGCGGCCCGCACGCTGGGGGCCGCGGTGGGCTACGAGTTCCGCCCCTTGGGCGTGAGCGTGGAGGTGCGCGACAGTTGGCTGCGCGCCGCGGAGGTGGCCGGCGTGGGAGAGGCGCTCGAGGGCGGCCGGACGTCCCTGGGCGTGGCGGGCTCCTACGCTGTGTCTCGTGGCATCACCGTGACCGTGGGCCACCGGCAGCGGGTGAACGAGCGGGGCGCGGGCCCGGGCCGGATGGATGACACCTTCACCTCCGCGGGCGTGGACGTGATGCTGGACGAGGACGCCAGCGTGGGCGTCAAGGGCGGCTGGGGCCCTCAGCTGGGCCCACAAGCGTGGCTGGACGCGCGGGTGCGGCGCGGACTGGAGACGTACTACGGCGGCTACTCCGTGGACGTGGACGGGCCGGACTTCGGCGCGGCCCGCGCGGTGACGGGCGCGCGCACGGAGGTGGGGGATGGCACCACGCTGTTCGTGGAGGACGTGAGCGCGCACGACGCCACGGCCCTGCGGCTGGCCCGCGCGGTGGGGTTCCAGTGGGCGGCGGGCCAGAGCGGCTTCAGCGCGGGCGCCCGCTACGAGCGCGGCGTGCGCCAGCCGCTGGACATCAAGAGCGACCTGCGGCGCGACGTGGCCAGTGTGTCCGCGCAGTGGCTGCGGGAGCGCTTCCGGGCGGACGTGCGCGCTGAACTTCGTCACGAGGAGGGCACCCCCGCGCGAGGCGCCCCGGGCCCGGTGGACCGCACCCAGGTGGTGCTGGCGCTGGCCGCCGAGGCGCAGCTCCTGAAGGACGTGACGGCCTCCGGACGGCTGGACTTCGCGCACACCGCGGGCCGGGATGGCCTGGAGGCGCGGTTCGCGGAGGGGTTCGCGGCGCTCGTCTGGCGGCCCGGGCCCTGGCTGGTGGTGGCTCGCTACGGCCTCACGCGCGAGCTGTCCCCCGGGGCGCGTTCCGTCTTCGGGGACCGGGTGCTCCAGACGCTGTCGTTGATGCCGGCGGTGCGGCTGGGGAACCGGCTCTCCGTCGCGTCGGGCCTGCACGTCGGGCGCTCCAGCCTGGGGGACTCCGCGCGGTGGGTGTGGACGGGCACGCTGCGTCCGTCGGTGCGGGTGCTGGGGGGATTGGAGGTCGCGGTGGAGGGCGTGAGGCGCACCTCGGCCGCGGACGGGCAGGGGCTGAGCGCGCTCCGTCCGGAGGTGGCGTACCGGCTCGACGAGCGCCTGCGGATTGCCCTGGGGTACACGGTCCTGGGCTTCAGCGGTTTGGGTCTGGGAGCCGAATCGGAGGATGCTCCGGACCGCCTCTACCTGCGGGCGGAAGTGGCCTGGTAGGCGCCGGGCAAAGGGACGTCGAACGTGCGAGTCTGGCGGATCATCCTGGGACTGGCGCTGTGCGCGGGCGTGGCGCGCGCGGAGTGGACGAACGTCCAGACCCAGACGGGCGTCCCGAAGGACGTGGCCGTCTTCGGGCCCGGCTTCTTCGCGGTGGCCACCAGCACGCAGCTCTACGTCTCCCGCGACGGCGGCGTGACGACCCTGAATGAGGGCATGGCCGGCAGCTTCCTGCGCGGCCCCAACTGCGTGGTGGGCATCCGCACCGATGGGACGCTCAAGAGCGTGGGCGCCTGCTCCCCGGCCGACGACGGCCGGCACCTGTTTCCGGACGTGGGGAACGACTACGTGGTGCGCGCCGTGCGCGTCACGGCGGATGGTGGCGTGGGCTACGCCTCCGCGTCCGTGCTTCCGCTGATGAACTCGGAGTTCCGAACGTCGCTCCTCCCGCCGGATGGGACGGCGGATTGGGGCGCCCTCGACATGCCGCTGGCGGGCGTCGCCACCGAGTCGCGGCTCGCGGTGCTCCCCCCCCAGTCGGATGGTGTGCCCCACGCCCTGTTCTCCGTGTCGTCGGAGAAGGCCACCTTCGTCTGGTACCGGGGCACTTCCAGCACCCCCTACCCCGCGACGGGCATCACCCCGCCGCTCTCCGCCCGCAGCGTGGCGCTGGTGCCCGGCGTGGATCCGGCGCAGCCGGTCGCCTACTTCGGCAACGACGGGGGCTTGTTCCGGGGCACGCTGGGAGGTTCCCCCGCGCCCTTCGAGCCCATTCCGGTGGGCGCCGGTTCGGTCGACGCGCTCGCCTTCGACGTGGCCAGCGGCTCGGATGCGGGCACGGGCTTCGGCCTGATGCTCGTCAAGCAGCCGGACGGCAAGGTCGCGGCGTTCAGCGCGGAGCCGGTGGAGCGGTCCGCGCTGCCGGGCAGCCTCTGGCGGCAGAACACGGACCTGCCCGTGGGCGTCACCCAGTCCGCGTTGCAGCTGGCGTGCGCGGATGCGTCCTACTGCGTCGCCATCCTCAATGGCCCCGCGCAGAACGTCCTCATCTACAAGAACCTGAACCGGCCGGACGTGAGCGCCCTGCCGGCGCGCATCCCCGTCGACGAAGGCACGACGCAGGTCGTGGACCTCAAGCTCCGGGACGCGGACGGGGATGCAGTGCGCGTGTCGGCCTCGGTCCGGGCCCAGGGCAGCCCGCTCAACGTCGTGCAGGCGCCGCTGGGTTCGCGCGAGGACAGCGGACTCAGGCTGACGCTCACGGCGCCCCCGGGCATCTGCACGACCCAGACGTCCTTCCTGGATCTGGTGGCCTCCGATGGACTCCGGACGCACGACACGGCGAAGACGGTGGAGCTGGAGATGCGGCACACCGTCGCGCCTTCACCCCCGCAGAAGGCCGCGGTGGGAGTGGTCGGCGGCGCCTTCTTCATGGGCGGTCCCACGGGCACCCTCACCCCGGTGCGAGGGGCCTCCGGGTGCGAGCCCGTCACGTACGCGTGGATGACGCCCAGCAAGGCCCCGGCGCTGGAGGTGGATGCCGCGGGCGTGGCCACGCTCACGCCGCCCTCCAGCCGGGCGGAGCGCTGCAAGCCGGGCCCCAACGTCTTCAACTACGAGGTCCGCGCGAACGACGGCGCGCTGACGTCCAGTCCCACGACGGTCCCGGTGGACCTCCACCCATGGGGGCCCCCGGACGCGCCGTTCACCAGCGGCTCGCGCCCGGTCTTCTCCGGGACGGCCCTGTCGCCCCAGGGGACCCATACGTGCGCGGGGGTCGCCGGGCTGCCGGCGGTGACGACGTGGTGGTCGGTCCTCGACAATCCGTCAGGCGTGGCGGTGGCGGCCCTGCTGGGCAATGATCGCAATCCGGTGGGAGCGTCGCCCGTCGAGGGCACCTCCGTGCTGCTCACCTCGGCGACGTGCGTGGACACGCTTCAGCTGCGGCTGCGCGCGTTCAACCGCATCACGGTGGATGGCTACGCCCTGGATGGGCCCTCGTCCGACCTCGACGTGTCGGTGGAGCCGCGCTGGGTGCCGCTGAGCATGGTGGTGCCCACGGTGGCGGTGGAGCGTCTCGAGGAGCGCAAGGTCCACGGCCGCGTGGCGACGCCCACCCTCAACTGCACGGGCATGCGCCCGCTCACCACGGTGGTGACGCTGGAGGACCCCGCCGACCCGGGCCGGGTGCTGGACTCGCGCACGTTCGTCGGGGCCGCGGGCGAGTTCGAGCTGGACCTCCCCGCGACCTGCGGCAGTGGCACCTACACCCTGCGGGCGCGCGTCCAGGAGGCGTCCGTGAGCGGGCCCGTGTTCGCCCCCGACGCGGTCCTGACCTTCGACCGGCCCGCGCGCCCCGTACAGCTGGGCGAGGTGAGCGGCGAGCTCGTCGCCGTCTGCGGCGAGGGCGCCCGGGGCACGCTGCGACAGACCCTGCCGGAGGGCTCGTGCTCCGTGGTGGACCTCGCCTGGGCCCACGCCGGGGGGCCGGAGCTGGCGCCGCCCCTGGCGAGCGGCGACTCGGTGGTGCTGGCCACGACGGACACCGAGCTGGAGACGCTGGTGGGCGAGTTCGTCACGCTGGACGTGACGGCGACGGCCACGGGGGCCTCCGGCGCGACGCGGGCGCACGCGGTGCGGATTGGCGCGCGGCCCTTCGTGGGAGTGGAGCGCCAGACCGAGACAGGGCCCGGCACCGACTCCGGTCAGGTGGGCGTCCGGGTGACGCTGCGCAATGACACCGCCTGTGGCGTGACGGCCGTGCGCCACGCGGAGGCCGTCACCGGCGCGCAGGTGGTGCCTGGGAGCGTCACGTTGAACGGCCATCCGGTGACGCCCACGGACGTGACGGACAGCGGCTTCGCGGTGGAGTCGGTGCCGCTGCCGGCGGGCGCGACCGCGACGCTCACGTACGTGGTGCGGCCGGCGCTCCTGAGCACGCCCGGATACCAGGGCGTCACGACGATGCGCGGGGTGGCCGTGTCGGAGGAGGAGGTGCCCCGGCCCTCCACGTCGGGCTGCGGGTGCTCCGGGGGCGGCTCGGGCGTGACGGCCTTCGGGCTGGGGGCGCTGGCATGGGCCGCGCGGCGGCGGCGCGGCGTCAGAGCCCGAAGCTGATGCGCTGGCGGCGGTTGGGCGTCTCCTGACGCTCCTCCAGCACGCCCGACAGCTCCAACCCGCGCAGGGTGGCCAGGGTCTCGCGCTCGGACATGTCGGTGAGGGCCAGCAGGTCCTCCACCGTCTTCGTTCCATCCGCGAACGCGAGCAGCAGCGCCTGCGGGCCCTCCAGCTTCAGCTCGTGCAGGCCGTACGGCGGATCCGCCGCGGGGAACAGGCGGCGCCCGGGCGCCATGCGCTGGCGCAGGGCCACCAGCGTCTCCGTGCGGGTGACGCCCTCCAGGATGAGGTCGCCGGGGAAGAGCGACAGCGGCACCAGGTCCGCGCGCTGCGGCCGCATGGGGCTGAAGCCGTAGCCTCCTTCCGTCCAGGCGAAGGTGGACCAGAGGATTTCCTTCACCTGATCCTCCAGCAGCCGGCGTCGCTGCTTGGGGCTCAGCAGGCCGCGCTTCAGCAGGGCGTCGCCGGTGCGCAGCGTGTGCTCGCGCGCGTAGCTGGTGGCCTCCGCCAGCTGGGCCTCCGTCAGCGCGCCCTTGCGCAGGCAGAAGCGGCCGAAGCGCTCCGGGGCCAGGTTGGAGGCGGCGTACACGACGCGCCCTGCCTCGAAGTAGACGACCTTGAGCACGGTGCCCTGGCGCAGCTTCAGCTCTCCGTGGTGGCGCGCCTCGTAGTAGGCGTTGAGCAGGCGCGGCACCGAGGTGTGCGCCAGGTCTCCGCTGAGCGACCATTCCGGCAGCTGGCGGCGGCGGCGCGCGGGGGCGGGAGCCGCCTCCGTCCACACGGCGGCGCGCTGGGCGAAGGGCAGGGGCAGGGCCTCGGAGACGTCCGGCTCCGCCTCCGCGTCGCCGGGGGGCGCGGGCTCGGTGGATTCGGAGGACGGGGCCTGCGCGGACGGCGCGGGCACCGGCTCAAGGTCCGCCGCATCCTCCTGGACCAGCTCTTCCAGGACGAGCAGGTCCACCTCGTCGAGCAGCTCCCCGTGCGTCACCGGCGGCACGCCCGCGGCCTCCTCCAGCGCCTCGAGCACGGCGTCCAGTTCGAAGGGCTTCTCGAAGAAGGCGAGGGCGCCGTGGACCTGCGTGGCCTCCTGCGCGAAGCGGTCTCCCTTGTAGACGCCGCTGACGGCGATGGCGGGGATGGCGTGGGCGCGCAGCGCGGCCAGCACCTCGCTGCCGCGGATGTCCGGCAGCAGCAGGTCCACGAGCGCGGCGTCGAAGCGGGTGACGGGCCCCAGGGCCTCCAGCGCCGCTTCGCCCGTGAACACGGTGAGCGCTTCATGGCCCCGGTTCTGCGCCACGGTGGCGATGAGGGAGGCCAGTTCCTGGTTGTCCTCGACGATGAGCAGTCGCGCCATGGGCGGGCAGACCCTACCATCAACGCCATGAAGGACGTTCAGGGCTTCCACCATGTGGCGATTCAAGCGAACGACGTGGAGCGGGTGACCACGTTCTATCGGGACCTGCTGGGCTTTCCTGAGCTCAAGCGCCACCTGCGCGAGGACGGCACCCTGCGGAGCATCTGGGTCGCCGTCCCCGGAGGGGCCTTCCTGGCCATTGAAGCGGTGGAGGGGTTGCCGGAGCCGGTGCCGTTCCGCCATCCGGCGCCGGGTCTGTTGATGTTGGTGTTCCGAATTCCGCGCGAGGCCCGAGGTGGGGTGGTGGAGACCTTGGCCCGTGCGGGGGTGCCGCTGGAGCATGAGACGCGCTGGACGCTCTACGTGCGCGACCCGGAGGGCAACCGGGTGGGCTTGAGCCATCACCCAGAGGACTAGAGGGGGCGAGCGGGCCTGGCCGGATGCTTGCGGAGGGTGAGGGGGCATGGCTACAAGCGGGCCCCATGCGCCTGGGTGAACTGCTCGTGAAGGACGGCCTGGTGTCGGCGGAGGCGCTGGAGGAGGCGCTGGAGTCGCAGGTCGTGCACGGCGGTCGGCTGGGAACGAACCTGGTGGAGCTGGGGCTGCTGTCCGAGCAGGACCTGGCGAAGGTGTTGGGCCGGCTCCACAACTGCGCCTACGCGTCCGGTGAGATGGTTCCCGACCCGAAGGCCGTGGCGCTGGTGAACCTGAGCGAGGCGGACGACAAGGAGTTCCTGCCAATGCGTTCGGACGCGACGCGGTTGAGCGTCGCGGTGGTGAACCCGCACGACTTCCCGACGTTGGACGCCATCGCGTTCAAGACGGGCAAGCGGGTGGTGCCGGTGGTCATCCCCGAGTTCCGGATGAACCAGCTGCTGCGGCGGTACGCGAAGGCGTTCCGGCAGCTGCGCGCCATCGACATGAACGCGGTCCAGGCGCGGCCGGCGAAGGGCGCGGCGGCGGAGCTGGCGAAGGCGCAGGAGCGGCCTCCCGACCTGATGAGCGAGGAGGAGTTCCAGTCCGTCTACGCGCAGGCGCTGCGCGGCGGTTCGGAGACCGACGCGGACGTGCTGGAGGGGGAGCTCATCATCACGGGCGAGGAGGTGCAGGAGGCGCCTGCCGCGCTGCCCGCTCATCCTGCGGCGCAGCCGCGTTCCGGAGCGCCCGCGCAGTCCCCCGTGGGCCAGAGACCCGTGTCACCGCGCGTGGACATCCCCGCGCATGTGGCTCCGCCCGTTCCGGTGCAGGGCATGCCCGCGCAGGCGGCCCGCGCCGCGGCTACGAGCACGGTGGGGCAGGGCGCCAGCGCGCCGGGAGTGCCCGCGCACGTGGCGGCTCAGGCGGGTGCGCCAGGAGCGCCTGCGCACGTCGCGGCTCAAGCCGGTGTGCTGGGTGGGGTCTCGCACGTGGCGGCTCAGGCGGGTGTGCCAGGAGCGCCTGCGCACGTCGCGGCTCAGGCGGGAGTGCCCGCGCATGTCGCGGCTCAGGCGGGTGCGCCGGGAGTGCCTGCGCACGTCGCGGATCAGGCGGGAGTGCCCGCGCATGTCGCGGCTCAGGCGGGTGCGCTGGGTGGGGCCTCGCACGCGGCAGCTCGGGCGGATGCTCCAGGCGTGCCCGCGCATGTCGCGGCTCAGGCAAGCGTGCCAGGCGTCCCCGTGCACATGGCGGCTCAGGCGGGTGTGCCGGGAGCGCCCGCGCAGGCGGGTGTGCCGGGAGCTCGTGCTCGCACGGCGCCCCAAGGCCGGGCGCTGGGTGGGTCCGCGCATGTGGCGCCTCCCGCGACCCCGCTCACGTTCCCGGAGGCCCAGGCGGAGCTGGCGCGCAGCTCGGACCGCGAGGACGTGGCTCGCACGGTGCTGCGCTTCGCGCTGGGCAAGTGGCGCCGGTGCCTGCTGTTGTCGGTGCAAGGCAACCTCGTGACGGGCTGGCACGGCATGGGGCAGGGCGTGAACGACGAAGGCGTCCGCCGCATTGGTGTCCCGCTGCGCGACCAGAGCACCTTCCGTCTCGTGCGCGATCTTCGCTCGCACTACGTGGGCCCGGTGAAGCGGGACGCGGCGATGGGCATGTTCTACCGGCTGCTGGGCGGTGGCTTCCCCACGACGGCGGTCATCCTCCCGCTGCTCGTGCGCGGCAAGGTCGTGCACCTGCTCTACGTGGACAACGGTCCCGACCAGCTCACCCCGCCGGACGTGGGCGAACTGCTCATCCTCTCGCAGGGCGTAGGCCGCTCGTACGAGGCGATGATGCGGCGGCGCAAGAGCGCCTAGCCTCGCGGCCCCGGCGGCGACCGCTCAGCCGTTCCCGGTGGGATGCGCCACCGGGAGGCCCAACGCGGGCATCGCGTCGGGACGGTCCCACAGGACGAAGTGGCTGCAGCCCTCCAGGGTCACCACCTCGACTCCAGGCCCGGCGAGCCGGGCGCTCGCGTGCATGGAGGACGACTCCAGCACCCGGTCCTTTCCTGGAACCAGCACCGTGCCGCGCCGCACGTTCTGGAACAGGGACGCATCCCGCCCCTGACTCCAGGCGTCGATGTCCAGCAGGTTGGCCATCAGGGTCGCCACCCGCTTCGGGTTGAAGGGGAAGGCCATGATGAGCTCGCGCTTGCGCGAATCCTCCAGCGGTCCCCACGCCCCCCGGTTGTGCCGTGCGATGGGCGCGAGCCGCCACAGGGGGATGAGGAAGGGCAACAGCCACACCTGCGGCCGCGTCAGGCTCCTGTAGGGGCGCCCCTGGGGCAGGACGGGCGCCTCCAGCACCACCTCCACCCGCTCGAACAACTCTGGCCGCTGCGTCGCGGCCTCCAGGACCACGGCGCCTCCTCGCGAATGCCCATGCACCCGCACGAGGTCCGTCCTCGGCAGGTGCTCCAGCGCCTGCACCAGCACGGCCGCGTCATGGGCGATGGTTCCCTCGGGCTCGGCCGGCACCTTCGCCCAGGGCGCGGGCTGCTCCCGAGGGCCGGTGATGGGCAGGTGGTAGTCACAGCTCGTCAGCAGGATGAGCTGGACGTCCGGCGCGCTGTAGTGGCGCGTGAAGTAACGCATGTCCGCCACGAAGCCGTGCATGGCGATGACCGTGGCGCGGGGCTGCTCACAGCGCCGCTCGGCGATGACCGCCTTGCCGACCCGGTGGATGTGTCCGTCGAAGGGCTCGGTCGTGCGGGGCGAGCCCTCGCGGTTCATCAACCACCACCGCAGGCCGGCCACGAGAGCGGCGGTGCCTGCGACGACTCCAAGGACCACGGACATGGGTTCACCTGCTGCGGAAGGGCGCCGGAGCCTCGCGGCGGACGGCTGGGTTCGACCCGCGCATCATAGGGCGCGCGAGGACGGTCGCGGAGCTTCAGCGCGGCGCTCCCTGGATGCCTGGCAGCCGCGAGAGCATCCGTGTCGATGAATCGCCGGGCTGCCACTTGGGTTGACACAAAACTTGGAGTCACTCCATATCCTTGGGTGGCTCACAAGAAAGAGCAGGGCCCCATGGTCTACGACGTGATCATCGCAGGTGCCGGCCCGGTCGGCCTGTTCCTCGCGTGCGAGCTGCGGCTCGCGAAGCTCTCCGTGCTGGTGCTGGAACAGGCGGAGGATCCGCACTCACCCCTGAAGCGGCTCCCGTTTGGAAGGAGAGGACTCTGGGGCCCCAGCGTCGACGCCTTCTACCGGCGCGGACTGCTGGAGCAGCTTGCGTCGAGACGTCGCGCCGATGAGAGGGCCCCGGGCCAGCCGGGACCTGGCTCCATGGCGTCCGGAGCGCAGCTCCGCGGGCCGGCCGGACACTTCGCGGGCATCGCGTTCGACTACGGCAACATCGACGCGTCGCGGTGGACGTACCGGCTCCCGAGCCCGGCGGACACCCAATTGGGGATCGAAACGGAGCACCTCGAGCGCGTCCTCGCGGCGCATGCACTCTCCGTCGGAGTGGAGCTCCAGCGCGGCCAGGGTGTCGAAGGCTTCGAGTCCTCGGACGATGAAGTCACCGTCCATGCTGGCGAGCAGCGCGTTCGCGCGCGGTGGCTCGTGGGTTGCGACGGCGGCCGCAGCACCGTCCGCAAGCAGGGTGGCTTCGAGTTCGTCGGGACCGAGCCTGAGTTCACGGGCTACTCGGTCCAGGTCGAACTCGCCGACCCCGAGATGCTCCGCCCGGGCCGTCATTACACGCCGACCGGGATGTACAACCAGGGGCAGCCAGGGGTGATCGCGATGGCCGACTTCGACGGCGGCGCGTTCCATCGCACCCAACCGGTCACGCTCGAGCACGTGCAAGCCGTCTTGCGGCGCGTGTCCTGCACGGACGTGACCGTCAAGGCGTTGCACGTCGCCACGACATGGACCGACCGCGCGTACCAGGCGACGACCTACCGCAAGGGACGGGTGCTGCTGGCGGGCGACGCCGCGCACATTCATTCACCACTCGGCGGACAAGGTTTGAACCTCGGACTTGGAGACGCGATGAACCTCGGGTGGAAGCTTGCCGCGACCATTCGAGGCGATGCCCCCGAGGGCTTGCTCGACAGCTACACCACGGAGCGGCATCCGGTCGGGGCGCGCATCCTCGATTGGTCGCGGGCCCAAGTGGCGCTGATGCGGCCCAGCCGACATTCCCGTGCGCTCGAAGCCATCCTGCGCGACCTGATCGACACGCGCGACGGCGCGACCTACTTCGCTGAACGCGTCTGGGGGGCGGCCCTGCGCTACGAGCTCGGCGATGAACACCCGCTGGTGGGCCGCAGCTGCCCGGACTTCGAGCTGGAGGATGGAACGAGGCTCGGCGCGCTGCTCCGAGATGGTCAGGGTCTGCTGTTGGACTTCGGCCGGCAGGCGTCGCTCCACGCGCTGGGGGGCCTTTGGGGCGACCAGGTCAGATACGTGGCCCAGGACGCCAAGGAGCGCCTTGGACTGAGTGCGCTGCTCGTGCGTCCGGATGGGTTCGTCGCGTGGGCAAGCGATGCGACTCCCAATCCCGAGGACGTCACGCGCGCCGCGGCGAGGTGGTTCGCGAGCCGCGCGCGCTGAGCACTTTCCTCGCCAGGGCGAGGTCTTGTCAGCGGCCCTTAGCGCGCCACTGCGGCCGGCGCCACGGACGTCTCGGGCACCACGAGCTTCCGCGCCTTCTGGAACAGCGGCACCGGCGGATCTTCCGCCACGTACACGCCCCAGTAGTATTCACCGGGGGCGAGCCCGGGCAGGACCACTTGCTGCGGGCTGCCCTCGCGCACGAGCACCGGGTGGCGCAGCTCGCGGTCGCGCGCGACGACCAGCCGGTAGCGCGGCGCTCCACCGGTGGACTGCCACGCGAAGACGATCTCCTCGGCGGCCGTCGCATCCGGCGTCTCGTAGCCGTCGCGAGGGGCGACGAGCATGGCGCGCGGTCGCTTGCGGTCCACGAAGATCCGGCGCGCGAAGCCAGACTCCCCCGGTTGTCCGGAGGCATCCACCGCGGCCACGCGCCAGGCGAACATGCCGGGCTCTGGCGGGATGAACATGAAGCCCGGTGCCTCCACTCGCATGTCGATGACGCGTCGGGTGAACCCCAGGTCGCGCGCCACCTGCACCTGGTAGCCCTTCGCGCCGTCCAGCGCCTTCCAGGTCAGCGGGATGCGCAGCTCCGGGCTCCACGCGATCCGCGCGTCCACTCCCGGTGAGAGGCTCGCGGGGAAGGGCGGGCCGTCGGGTTCGGAGTCCTCCAACCCCCGGCTCACGTCCAGCCAGCCGCCCGCGTCGAGCGTGCGGCGATTCCCGCCCTCCGACAGCACCAGCCGGCCTCGGGACACGCTCAGACGCATGCCACGCGGGGTGCGGGTGACGCGGAACTCCGTGGGCCCGGTGTGCGCCCCCGCCGTGAGCGTCACCTGCCGTCCGTCGTCCCCCCGAAGCACCAGCGGGCCGTTCCTCGGCGCATCCTCGGCGAGGACGCCCCGGGTGCTCCCCGATTCCAGCGTCACCACCGGGCCGCTCCCTTCCTCCGGGGCAGGGCGCTCCACCACCACCACGGTGAGCTCCTCCAGTTCGATGCGGCCGCCTCCCCGAAGTTCGATGCGCACGAAGGCCCCCGGCCCGGTGCGCACCCAGTCCCCGGCGCGGAAGGTGGCCCCCGCCTCGAACGGCTCCCAGTACGCGCTCGTCGTGCGCATCGTGTCCACGGGCCCCTGGGCCGCCGCGCAGGTGGCCACGATGGCGGCCAGCTCCCGCGATGCGGCCTCGGACACGCCCTCGCCCTCCGAGGTCCGGGTGCAACCCGCGACGATCAACAGCAGGACCAACCCCATGAAGGCCCCGCGAGGTCGCCGGGAGGCCTGGAGCGTCGCCTCGAGCCGGAGCCTCGCCATTCTCCACGGTCCGGCCCAAGGCCCCCCTCGCGCTCGGGGCCCCTTCTTCCGGGAGCAGCGCGGGCGCGTGATGCCCCGGACCGGAGCCATCCAGCGCCGCACGCGCTCGCTCATCGCCCCCTCCATCCGGAGGGCGCCCGGCGCACCTCGCCCTCCAGGAACCGGAGCCGCACCCGTGGCGCGCTCCGCTCGGGCGCGGCCTCGAGCGCGCCGCGCAGGTGCGCCATCGCCTCCGCCACGTCGCCCCGCTGCGTGGCCTCCGCCGCCAGCCGTTCAAAGGCATCCGCCAGCGCCGCCAGCCGCGTGCGTACGCGCGGGTCCTCGGGCCGGAGCGCCCGGGCCGCCTGCAACTGGGCCAGCGCCGTGTCCTCGCCCGAGCCCGACAGCTTCGCCACCGCGATGAGCTGATCCGCGCGCAGCAGATGCCCGGCCACCTCCCGCTCCCTCGCATGCAGCGGCCACAGCAGCGCCCCACCGGTCGCGAGGAGGAGGGTGAGCGCCAGCGCGCCCCAGCGCAGCGCGCGCACGTGACGCGAGGCCGCGAGCTTCACCGCCCCCGGAATCCGCTTCGCCGCGGCATCGAGCCACCGGTGGTAGCGCGGGAAGGCGTGAGGTCGGTCCTTGCCCCGCGCGATGCCGATCAGCGTCTCCGTCTCCCGCTGCGACCGGTCGAGCGCTTCGCCGAACAGCTCGCGCAGCGTCTGCTCCAGGTCGAAGGGGGGCAGGGTGCTGCGCACGCGCTCCAGCGCCTGCCGCAGCACCTTGGCGCTGGGCGCGCGGCCCGAGGGCTCCGGCGCGGTGGCCCACTGCACCAGTCGCTCCAGCTCCGGCGTCACCTGCGGATTGAAGTGGGACGGCTTCAGGACCCCCGCGGGCGCGGTCTCCTTTCCGGGAGGCCCCTCGGAGGCGCGGTGCAGGGTGAGCAGCTCGTGGAGCACCAGCCCCATGCCGTGGATGTCCCAGGCGGGCTCCGGGCGTCCCCCCGCCGCCTGTTCGGGCGCCATGTACGCGCGCTTCCCCACCACCAGCAGATCATTGCCGCTGGCGATGCTGGCCGACGCCACCCCCATGTCCACCAGCTTCACCTCGCCGTGCAGCCCGATGAGGAGGTTGCCCGGGCTGACGTCGCGGTGCACCAGGTGCAGCGGGCGCCCGTCCAGGTCGCGCTGCCCGTGCAGATACTCCAGCGCCTTGCCCAGCTCGATGGCGATGCTCACCGCGAGCGCCACGGGGGGCTGCCGCCCGCGGTCCTGGAGCCGCTGGAGGAGGTCCGCGCCGTTGCGGCCGTGCACGTACTCCATGGCCATGAACGGCCGGCCCGCGGCGCTCCCCACGTCGAACACCTGGATGACGTTGGGGTGTTGCAGCGTGGCGCTCAGGCGCGCCTCGGTGAGGAACAGCTCCGACAGGCGCGGGTGGCGCGCGTACTCCTGGAACACCAGCTTGAGCGCCACCAGCTTGTCCACGCCCTCGGCCATGGTGCGCCGCGCGAGGAGGACCTCCGCCATGCCGCCCGTCCCCAGGCGCTTGAGCAGCTGGTACGGGCCGAACGCGTCGAACGGCCTCAGGCCGCCCTGCCATGCCTCCGGGTCGCGCGCGTGCAACAGCTCCAGATGCGAGTAGTCGTTCAACGCCGACGTGGCGTCCGCCGTCGAACGGGGCCGGATGCCCACCGGCGTCGGCTCCTCGCGCCAGGGGCCCTCGCTCCCCGGGGCCACGGGCCCGGGTGGGTCGGTGGGCGGCGCCCCGGGCGGTGTGCTCGGCGGCGCGCCGCGAGGGCTCAGCGGAAGCGGGAGGCTGCCTTCGTCCAGCGCGACGAACTTGACGAAGTAGCCGCGCACCCAGCCGGACACGCCGTGCTCCATCACCCGGACGCGGCCGGAGACCGCGGGCCCGGCGCCCTGGAAGGCGACCTGGAGCGGGAACTCCGTTCCGATGGGCTGCGGCGCATCCTCGGGGACGAACAGCCCGTGCTCCGTCATGCTCTTCCACAGCCGCGCGCGCGACTCCGGTGCATCCGCGAACGGCAACCGGAACAGCCGGCCCTTCTTCCTTGGCAGCTTCACGCCGGTCTCCTCCCCCGTTGAATGGCGCCGCGCTTCACATCCCGAAGGGCCGCGTCTCACCGCGACGCGGTCAAGGTCACCTCGATAGGTTCGGGGCGGTCGCCCACCATCACCTCGGCCCGCCACGTGGCATGGCCCTCCAACTGGACGCTCACCTGATGGACGCCCGGCGCCAGGGGAAGGAGCGTCCCCAGCTGACGTGCCAGCCCCACCGCCCGGCCATCCACGAACACGCGGGCGCGCTCTGGCATCACGTCGAAGCGCAGACCCGTGGGACGCACGCGCTGCTCCACCCGCGCCGGCGGGCCCAGGGGAACGGCGGGGCGCATCGCCTCCATCCGCGGGAGCGTCCGGGCGTCGCTGTCCCTCGAAACGGGCGCGCGCGCGCAGGCGCAGGTTCCGGCCAGCAGCACCGCGATGAGCAGACGTGTCGGGGGCGGAGACATGACAGGGATTGGAGCGCGAGCGGCGGGGCCTCCGTCAAGGCACCGGCCCCCGCGTCGCAAGGGCTGTCTCCACCCGTACAGCCGGGCCTCCGGATGTCTCGGAGTGTGCCGAACGCCCCGCGCGAATGAATCCATTTTCCGAGTGGAGACAGCCGGTGTCTCCCGCTGGACGGACCGCTCCTGGACGCCGCCGCCACGGCCTCCGTGACGGGTGTGCCAGGTGACCTGGGAGGTGGCTGGAATTGAGAGGCATTGGACGCGGGTCCAGGTCGGGACGGGTCCGGGCATGTCAGAGCCCACCCGTAATCTGCGACACGTCTCAGCCTGAATCCCACCCATGACGACCCGACATCCCATGCCCGACGCCGCGTCCAGGACTCCGGTCCCGTCCCCCCACGCAAGGCCGTTCCCTTCAGGGCGCGAGGGCCTCATCCGGAGGCGGACACCACGCGCCATGGACCTCCGGCCGCCGCGCGTGGAGGGCTCGGGGGCCGGGACGCCCAGCCCGCGGAGGGCCTTCGCGTGGCGACGCGGCGCGCACCGTGCCACGCAAGGCTTCTTCAACCTGGAGCGTCTCGGGGGCTCCGCGTCGCGCCACCCGCTGGAGGGGCTGTCCCAACGCCACGAGGCCACCGCCCCGCGTGTGCTCCTGTCGCAGCCGCTCCTCCGCACCGCGGGCCGCTTCTTGGAGAGGCCGCCGCGCGGACGGGAAGCGCCAGTGTGGGCGCTCCGGCGCACGGTGGTCAACGGTGGCGGGCGCGCCGGCCTCCTGGGCTTCGCGATGCTCAAGGGCGACCTGAGCGCCTCGCCGCTGGACGCGAGGTCCACGGCGGCGCGAGTGGGAGGCGCCCGTGTCTGAGCGAGCGCGGCAGCGGCGGGACGAGGGCGGGCCGGAGCACGTGTTCTTCTCACCGCATCCGGATGACGTGGCGCTGGGCGCGTACGCGAGCCTCTTGGGCGTGCCCCGAGGCATCGTGCCCACGCTCGTCACGGTCTTCTCGCAGAGCTGTTGGGAGTTCGAGCTGCCGGTGGACCCGTCGCGAGCGCTGCAGGTGTCGTCGCTGCGGATGGGCGAGGACCGGCGGTTCGCCCGGGCGCACGGCGCGGACCTCGTGCACCTGGGCTTCCGGGACACGAGCCTGCGCGCGCCGCCGGGGGGCGCGCCGGAGCCGGAGGCGGCCCTGGCGGCGCTGGCCACGCGCCTCCGGTTGGCGCTGGAGGAGGTGCTGGCCTGCGTGTCCCCGGAGGCGGTCTGCTACGTGCCGCTGGGCATCTCCAGCCATGTGGACCACCTGCTGGTGCGCGACGCGGTGCGCGCGCTGCGCGGCGACCGGGGCGTCGTCTACTACGATGACCTGCCGTACTCCGCGCACCCGCCCGAGGATGAAATCGTGGACTACGCGTGGGCGCTCGGGCTGTCGCCCCGGTGTCTGGACGTGACGGCGCTGTGGCCCGCGAAGCTGCGGGGGCTGTCGTTCTACGCGAGCCAGCTGGAGCCGCTGACGCTGCCCGCGGTGGAGGCGCACGCGAGGCGGTTGGGGGCGGGCAGGGGGCTGTGCGAGCGGGTCTGGACGGTGGCGCCATGAGCACGGTGGACCTGGGGGCTCGGGGAGACCTGCTCGTGCATCTCTCCCACGAGGCCACGCGCACGCGCGGCGGGATGGGCGTGGTGCTGGAGCACCTGCTGGCGGCGCCCGAGTACCGCCAGGCCTTCCCGCGCACGCTGCTGGTGAGCCCGGCGGTGCGTCCGTGCGGGCCGGGGAGCTACGCGTCGGAGGCGTCACTCGTTCACGACCTGGAGGCGCACGGCGAGGTGTTCTACAGCGGCCTGCGGCGCAACAACCCGGAGCGGTGGACGCGCGTCTTCCGGCCGCTGGAGGAGAAGCACGACGTGTCGTTCGTCTACGGGCGGCGCGACGCTCCGGGCGGGCCGGTGGAGGTGCTGCTCGTGGACGTCACCGACGTGCTCCGGGGCCACCGGGTGCGGATGGGGACGCTGCCCCGGTTCCTGGCGCGGCTGCACACCCTGTTCGGGGTGGACCTCGTGTTCGACTGCCGGGGGCGGCGTCCAGCGCCGTGGCGGATGCTGTCGCGCGTCTGGCGCCAGCGCCACGGGACGCGGCTGGGGGCGGCACCGTGGGTGAACCGGTTGTTCCGGCGCGCGGTGCGCCATGGCCTCGTGGATGCGCCGCCGTTGGATCACGACGCGATGCTGGCCGTCACGCTCGCGGAGCCCGTCTTCGACGCGCTGGAGCGGCTGCGGTCCAGGGACGGGGCGGGGACGGTCCTCCTGGCGCAGGAGCACCTGTCGCTGCCGCTCGCGTACAAGGCGCTATTGGACGGACGGGACTGGTGCCGCACGGTGTACTACGCGGGCGAGGTGCGCACGCCCCGGGCGCTCGTGGAGTCCGGCGAGCAGGGGCAGGGCGCGTCCGACGCGCGCTACTACAACATCCAGCGCCTGGGCCTGGAGGCGGGCCGCACGCTCGACGAGGTGTATCCGGTTGGCGCGTGGCCCAGCTTCCAGATCCTCCGCAACGGCCACCTGTGCGACCGGGTGGGCGCGGTGAGCGCGTCCGTGGCGGACGAGCTGCGCTTCCTGGACACGCGCTACGCGCTCCATCCGGTGACGGTGGTGCCCCACGGGCATCGGCCGATTGAAACGGGCTGGGACGCGAAGGAGGCGGCTCGGGCGCGGGTGCTGCGCCATGCGCGCAAGCACTGGGGGAAGGACTTCCGGCTGTTGCTCACGCACATCGCCCGGGACGAGGTCTGCAAGGGCCTGTGGCGGGACGTGGACGTCTGCGAGCACCTGGCCACGTTGTTGCCGCCGGAGCGGAAGCCCGCGCTGCTGGTGATGGTGACGGAATGGAACGAGGCGGAGCCGTCCGACAACCTGCGGAGCGTGAAGGCGAGGGTGGAGGCGTTCAACGCGAAGGACACCGGCGTGCACATCGCGCTGGTGAACCAGCCTGCGTGGCCCGAGGGGCTGGACTTCACGCGGGACGACCTGCACCGGGCCACGGAGGTGTCCCTGGGGCAGTCGCTCTACGAGTCCTACGGCCTCGCACAGTTGGAGGCGCTGGGGTGCGGCGCCATCTGCGTCATCTCCGGGGTGAGTGGCGCGCGGCGTGCGCTGCGCGCCGTGTGCGAGCGGCAGCGCCTGTCGGAGTCGGCGCATCCGAACCTGGTGGTGGCGGACCCGGTGGCGGACGCCAGGGACGCGGGCCTCGCGCACACCGTGGAGGCCTGGAAGGCGCTGGCCCCGGCGGTGCTCCGCGAGCAGGAGCTGAGGACCGCGGAGCGCGTGGCGGAGGAGGTGGTCCGCCGCCTCCCGCGCGACGCGCATGAAGGCCGCCTGCTCCTGGCGACGGGGTGGGCGCTCTCGGAGCGGCTGGGCTGGGAGCCGCTCATCCGCGAGCAACTGCTCCCGCTGCTTCGCTTCCCGGCGCAAGAAGAGGAGTCGGCCCTGGAGTGGCGCGAGGCCCACGGCTGAAGCAAGGCGCCTCCCGGGGGTTCGCCATCCTGGCGCGTGAGGACGCTGAATCTCCGGGCTATCCAGGGGGACGTCGCATGTTCTCTCCTGTCTCACGTCAGGTTCCGGAGTTGATTGCTATTCGAGTTTGGCGTTTGTCCATCCCCGCCTGCTTGTTTCCGGATTGCCAATGACACGGGAACTCACCAGCATGGCGGCGAATGGCCGCCCCGGTTGTCGCGCAAGGCCCCAGGGATGCCCCGGCCCGGGCGTCCCTTGAAGCGGGTCTGAAACACATCGCGCTCCGGCGCAGGGCCCTGCCGTGGTCGAGCGGTGGAGGGCTCGCGCCGACGGGGTTGTCGTGGGCGGCCCGGGCCATCCATGCGCCGTGGGCTTCGGCCCCGGCGTCCTCCGTCCCCGTCCTGGGTCGTGCGCTGACGGCGCCCCCGCGTTCCTCCGGTGAAACCCCGCGATGAGAATCCAACTGTCCGAAGCCGATGTGTCCGCGCGGTCGCGCCAGCTCTTCGAGGAGCAGTGTCTGACATTGGGCCGGCGCACGGACCGGACCTTCGTGGTCCTGATGGTGTTGCAATGGCTGGCGGGCATCATCGCGGCGCTCACCGTGTCTCCTCGGGCCTGGGAGGGATTGGAGAGCGCGGTCCACTTCCACGTCGAGGTGGCGGTGGGGCTGGGGCTCCTCTTCGGCGGGCCGCCGGTGGTGCTCGCGCTGGCGCGCCCCGGACGTGAGTCCACGCGGCACATCATCGCGGTGGGGCAGGCGATGATGTCCGGCCTGCTCGTCCACCTGACGGGGGGACGCATCGAGACGCATTTCCACATCTTCGGTTCGCTGGCGCTGCTCGCCATCTACCGGGATTGGAGGGTGCTGCTGACCTTCAGCGGCGTGGTGGGGGCGGACCTCTTCCTGCGAGGCGCCTTCTGGCCGGAGTCCATCTTCGGCATGCACGCGCGGGAGTCCTGGCGGTGGATGGAGCACCTGGCGTGGGTGGCCTTCGAGGACTTCTTCCTCATTGTCTCCTGTGTCCAGGGCCAGCGGGATCTCCGCTCGGCGTCGGAGCGGGAGGCGCAGCTGGAGCTGTCGCGGCAGGCGGTGGAGGAGCGGGTGGTCCGGCCGCTGGTGGGGTCCGCGGATGCGCTGCGCGACTCCATGCGGACGCTGTCGGAGTCCACGGGTGAGCAGCGCCACGAGCTGGCCCGGCAGGCGCGGGCGCTGGAGGAGACGCGCGTGACGGCGGAGGAGATCCGCCAGACGTCGCTGCTGGCCTCCGCGCAGGCGACGAAGGTGCTGAGGAGCACGGAGGAGGCCGGGGACGTGGGCGCGGCGGTGGAGGAGGCCATGGGCCGGAGCGTGGAGGGACTGGCGGACCTGCGTGCGCAGGCGACGGACCTCTCCGAGCGCGTCCAGGCGCTCGCGGCGTACACGGAGCGGATCGCCGGCATCACCCGGACGGTGCAGGACCTGGCGGACCAGTCCAACGTGCTCGCCATCAACGCCGCCATCGAGGCGGCCCGGGTGGGGGAGGCGGGGCGAGGCTTCGCGGTGGTGGCGCGGGAGATCCGGGGGCTCGCGTCCCAGTCCGTGACGGCGACGCAGCAGGTGCGCGCCGTGCTGGATGATACGCGCTCGCGCATCCAGGGCGTGGTGGACCTCACCCGTCAGGGCGGCGAGCGCATGGGGCGGAGCATCGAGACCATCCGCGCCTCCGGAGACCGGCTGCGCATGCTGTCCGGGCTGGTGCAGGGCAACGCGGACGCCGTGCGCCAGATCTCGGCGTCGGTGAGCCAGCAGTCCGCGGGCGTGTCGCAGATCTTCAACGCCGTGTCGGACCTGACGGAGCTGATGCAGGCGTCGGTCGCGCGGGTGGAGGCCACCCACGCCGCGGCCGACAGCCTCCAGCACGTCACGGATCAGGTGCACGGCGTCATCGCCCTCTATCAGGACAGGACCTGACCGGTCGCCGACAGGGAGCGCGCCATGGAGTACATGGAGGGCATGACCTCCAGACTCCGTCGTTTTCTGTCGTTTTCCTCGATTCCATTCCTCCTGAGCTGCGGCGCCGCCGCGGTGTCGGACAACGCCGTGCCCGCGCTGGCCGCCCAGGGGCAGGAGCTGGCCACGGGCACGCCCGCCGGCAACGGCGTGGTGTCGTTCCTCAATGATCCGTCCACGACGTTCTCCGTGCTGGA
Source organism: Corallococcus silvisoli (assembly GCF_009909145.1). Classification (NCBI taxonomy): domain Bacteria; kingdom Pseudomonadati; phylum Myxococcota; class Myxococcia; order Myxococcales; family Myxococcaceae; genus Corallococcus; species Corallococcus silvisoli. The sequence continues at coordinate 118,377 of NZ_JAAAPJ010000019.1, read as the reverse complement.
CACGCAGGTGCCGCTGAACTCGCAGGCGGCGCAGAGCATCATCGACTGGCGCGAGGGCCCGGACGGCGTGCTGCACACGGGGGACGACCGGCGGTTCGTCTCCATCGAGCAGGTGGCCGCGCTGAACCAGGTGGGGCCGGTGGCGCTCTCCTTGCTGGAGATGTACGCGCGGGGCACGGGCCGGGTGGAGCTGCCGGTGGACGGGGCGGTGGGGACGTTCCAGGGGGTGCCGTTCAACGTGGCCGAGGCACGCCGGGCGCTGGCGGTGGTGAACGCGCAGTCGGTGGGGGCGTTGCAGACGACCTACGGCCTGTCGGCTGTGGCGGCGAACGCGGTGGTGGCGGCGCGGCCGTTCCTCCACATCCTGAAGCTGGGGCGGCTGCCGGGCGTGGATGGCACGTCGCTCCAGAACCTCAAGACGGCGACGCGGCAGGGGGCGGAGGGGGACCCGTGCACGGGCGCGACGACCTGCCAGTCAGGGCTCGCGTGCGAGGGCATCCCGGGCGACGCCTCCAGCCCGTACGGCCGCTGTGTGACGACGGCGAGCCTGCCGGGGGACAGCGCGGCGTGCTCGCTGTTCGTGCCGTGTCAGGCGGGGCTGACGTGCCACGGACTGGCGTCGGGCGCGACGGAGGGCTGGTGCCGGCCGGCGTGGATGTCGGGTGAGTTCACGGCGTACTCGGACCTGGCGTTGCATGGCAACACGACGCCGCAGTCGTCGTGGCAGTCGGTGGTGGGGCAGGCGACGGTGCCGGAGGACATCACCGTGGAGCTGGACCTGGTGCACAACAACCCGTCCAAGCTGGTGCTGACGCTGGAGGATCCAGGCGGTGAGACGGCGCTGCTGTGGGACGGGCCGAACGAAGGCACGCCGCCCAAGCGCATCCCGGTGACGCGAGGCATTCCTCGCGACGGCACCATCAACGGCCTGTGGAAGCTGCACGTGGTCAACCCGTCCGGCGTGGGCAATGGCCGGCTTCGCGAGTGGACGCTGAAGCTGACCAGCCGCTACGACTGAGCGGGGACGCACGATGGCCCGCCACGCCTGGGTTTCAGCCTGGGCGTGGTAGGGCGGGTGGGGTGGTTTAACTGCTTAAACAGGCTGTGCTATCACAATGGGTCTCTCCAACCAGGAGTCTCCCGTGAAAGTGCGTCTGGTGGTGATGTTGGCTGGGTTGTCATTGGGGCTGTTCGCCGCGTGCGGCAACATGGACGTGGACTCCGCCGCGCTGGCGCGGGATGAGGCCGCGCTCGGGACCGAATGTCCGTGTGGGGGCGTGGGCCCGTTCAATTGTCTGCCGTGTGCCTTCATCTGTGGTGACGGCTTCTGTGACGCCGCCCATGGAGAGTCCATCGACACCTGCGCCGAAGACTGCACCCCGCTTGCCTATTGTGGGGACGGCTGGTGCAACAACGGTGAGACCCACGCCACGTGCCCGTCGGATTGTGGCCCCTCCACCTGGTGCGGCGACGGCATCTGCAATGGCGGCGAGACGGTGGCCACCTGCCTGGCGGACTGCGGGAGCCAGACGTGCGGTGACGGCCTCTGCGACTTCCACGAGGTGGGCTGGTGCACGGCGGACTGCCTCCCTGGCCCGCAGGAGCCGCAGAACCCGTAGTCCAAGCGCTCGGGGCCGCCGCGCCCCTGCGTGTGACGGTCCCCGCTCCACGACGGACGCCGCCCGGAGTCTCCGCATCCGGGCGGCGCGGGTGGAACATGGTATAGGGCTCGGCAGTCAGTGCCTGTTCCAGAGGGGGAACACGGATGTCGGAGCGGCAGATTGAGATGTTCTGGCGGTGCACGAACTGCACCCACCGCAACCTCGGTCGCCATACGGTGTGCCAGTTCTGCAAGAACGCGAAGGACGGCAGCGAGCAGTACGAGATGCCGGAGGACACGGCCTCCGCCGTGACCGTGACCGACGCGGCGCTCCTGCGAATGGCCACCGCTGGACCGAACTGGCGCTGCGCCTACTGCGACAGCGACCAGCGGGCCTTCGACGGCAGCTGCCGGAACTGCGGTGCCGCAGCGCCGGCGAGCGAGGGCGCCTCTCCGGCTCCGGCCGCGGGGCAGAAGACGCAATCGTCGTTCCGGCGCGGGTGCGGTTACGCGCTGCTGGTCGTGGTGTTCTTCGGGTGTTGCTGTCCCTTCGGGATCGGCGCCTGGAACGCCCCTGCGCCGTCCGCTGCGGCGATCTCCGAGCAGGTTGTCCCGGCCGGGCCGGAGTGGACGCGGGCGCTCCAGGTGAAGGAGGTCGCCTGGGAGCACACCGTGACCGTGGAGCGCTACCACCTGGTCGACCACGAGGGCTTCGCCGAGGACCGGCCGGAGGGCGCCCTCCAGGTGCGAGCCCAGGGCCGGCGCCACCACCACGACGACCAGGTGCCAGACGGCTACGAGACCGTCTATTACACGGAGCAGCGTCAGTCCGGGTACACCACCGAGACCTACCGGGAGAAGGAAGCCTGCGGCGAGGACTGCTCCACCACGCCCGAGACGTGCAAGGAGAACTGCACGAGCAACCGGAACGGCTTCGCCACGTGCAAGACCACGTGTACCGGCGGCGGGAGGCGCTGCACCACCCGCTATTGCTCGGTGACGAAGACGCGCAAGGAGCCGCGTTACGTCGACGTGCGGCTCTCGCGGCAGGAGCCTCGCTACCGGACCGTGTCGCGCGACGCGCAGTGGTACGCGTGGAAGGAGTGGAACTGGACCTTCGAGAGGACCGTGAAGGCGAGCGGCACCACGCTGGAGACACGCTGGCCCTCGGACGCGGAGCTTCGCCCCGCCAGGGCGTTGCCCAAGGGTGAGAAGGAACGCAACTCACGCGGCGCGAAGTACACCGTGGCCTTCCAGGGCGAAGGCCATCCGCCAGTCGCGTACACGCCGGAGACCCTGGAGGAGTTCCAGCGCTTCGCGATCGGCAGCACGCACACCCTTCAGCAGGACAAGGGGAAGGTCTCGGTCGTCACGGTGAAGGCCCCGGAGCCTGCTCCGGCGAAGTGACCGTCCACCGCGCCTTTGGGTTACAAGCGATGGAGATGTCTCACCGCGTCTACCGCCGCCCCCGCTGTCAGCAGTGCAACCTCCCGGTGCACCTGTGCCTGTGTGCCGAGATCCCCCGGGTGGAGACGCGGACCCGGTTCCTCCTCCTCCAGCACGTGATGGAGGGCGGGAAGAAGAGCAACACCGGGCGGCTGGCCGCGCTGACCCTCACGAACGTCCAGCTGCTCACCTACGGCTCCCCGGTGGAGTTCCTCGACACCGCGCGGTTGTCGGAGGCGGGCACCTGGCTGCTCTACCCGGACGGGCCCCTCGCGCCGCCAGACGCTCCCGCGCCGAGGCAGCTGGTGGTGCTGGATGCGAGCTGGTCACAGGCCCGCAGGATGACCCAGCGGCTCCCCTTGCTTCGGGGGCTCCCCCGTCTGGTGTTGCCCGCGCCCGAGCCTGGAATGCTCCGGCTGAGAGACCCCTCGCACCCGGCGGGGATGTCCACCCTGGATGCGGTCGCCCGCGCGGTGTCGATGCTGGAGGGGCCCGAGGCGGCGGCCCCACTGGAGCGGCTGGCCGCGCTCCGGGTTCAGCGGATCGCCGAGTGCGGGACGCTGGATTGAGGCATCGCGCCAGCTGGGTTCGTGACTCCGTCACACGGACTTGATCGCGAGCTCGCGAGCCGCCTCGACGAAGAGGCGCAGCGGCCCGGAGCGCTGCGCACGACTGGGGAAGTAGAGGAAGAATCCGGGAACGGAGGGTGCATAGGCCTCGAGCACCACCTTCAGCCGTCCGGTGCGCAGTTGCTCCTGCACCATGGGTTCGAATGCGTACGTGAGCCCGGTCCCTGCCGTGCCCCGCCTTCGATGACCGCGTCCGTCGTCGCGGAGGCCCACAACGCTACCGCGGGTGTCGAGTCCGATTGCAGATGCGCGTCGTTGACGAAACGAAGTGACCTGACGCCCCCCCTGCGCAGGGGTGGCTTCGACTCGCGTGACGCAGCTACCGAAGTTCAGCTAGGGAGAGGGGGCGTACGGACTGAACGGGTGGGCGAGTCATGTTTCGATGGGTGTCCCTCACGGCGATGCTGGTGTTAGTCGGCGCTTGCCAGCGTCCCTTGACGCCAGAGGAGGACCGCGCGCATGCGGTCGACTTCGTGCGGACCCGCGCGAGCGTCGCCGAGCGCGAGGGGTGCCCCGCGGATGTTGTTTCCGCGCGACAGGCGAAGCTCAAGGACTTCACGACCTACTGCGACGCGCGGCTCTCCAAGTGCGCGAGGCAGTGTTTCGAGTCGGATGCCACGGCTTGCTACGCCCTCGCCCTGGCCCTTCAGAACGACGCCGCCACCGCGAAGTGGGCGGAGCCGCTCTTCTACCGCTCCTGTGCGCTGGGGGTGAGTTCGGGCTGTTCGAACCGGGCCGCGGGGCTCCAGGTTGAGCAAGAATCCGACGACAAGGTGCTGTCCTGTGCCGCGAGGACCTTCGAGAAGACGTGCGCACAGGGAGACCCGTGGGGATGCTCCATCCACGGCCTCAACCTCGTGCAGGGCAAGCTCATGCCGCGAGACATGAAGAAGGCGCGCGATGTGCTGGGGCGCTCCTGCAAGTATGGGCTGGAGGACCCCGCGTGTCAGGCCGCGCGGAGCCTGCTGGCCCAGATCGATACCCTCGAGCTGGAGCAAGTGCGGGAACCGCTCCCGAAGTGAGGGCGGCGACCGGGGCGAGCCGCGGGCGCCGCCTCCACTGAGAGCTATTCTTCCGCGCTCTCAGGAGGGGCTTGGAAGTCCACGTCGAAGTTGACGCGCTGGCCGGGCTCGATGGTGAAGGTCTTCTGCCAGTGCGACGGGCCCACGGTGACGTTCAGCCGGTGATAGCCCTCGTAGACGTCCAGTTCCTCGACCGGGACGACGCCCACGGGCTTCCCGTCGATGGAGACGTTCGCGCCGGCGGGGCCGCGTACGTTGACGAAGGCCTTGTTGAGGAAGAACTGGAAGGCGGAGCGGCCCACGGGAGCCACCGTCACCGTGCGCGACACGGAGATGCCCAGCGTGCCGTTGGTGAAGGTGAGCAGGTGCCGGCCCGGCGGCAGCGGCGCGGACAGCGGCGTGCGGCCCAGCAGCGCGCCGTTGAGCGTGACCTCCACGCGGGGATCCACGGTCAGGTCCAGCATGCCCATCACCGGGCCCGCGTCCACGCCCGCATCCGCGAGGATGCCCGCGTCCTCGACGCCCGCGTCGAAGGGCGCCGCCACGACCGCGGGCACGCCCGCGTCCAGCGTCTCCACGGTCATGGTGCCCTGGAGCTGGCGCTGGATGACCACCGCGCCCGCCCCGAGCGTCAGCGCGAAGCCGCCCACCACGAAGGGCACCCAGGAACGGGAGGGCTTCTTCTCCGCCACCTGCGGGGTGGGGCTCGCGGCCCCGCCGAAGATGGGACCCGCGGGCCGCGCGTCCGCGGAAGCGGTGGCGGACGGAGCGCTCGTGGACCCCGTGCCCTGAGTGCCCGTGGAGCCCGAAGGCTGGGCACTCGGAGCGGCCTGCGCGGAGCCCGAGCCTTGCGAGCCCGGAGCCGCCTGTGCCGCGCCCGAAGCCTGGGCACTCGGAGCGGCCTGCGCGGAGCCCGAAACCTGCGAGCCCGGAGCCGCCGCCCGCGCGGAGCCCGAGCCCTGCGTGCCCGAGGTCGCCGCCTGCGCGGAGCCCGAAGCCTGCGTGCCCGGAGCCGCCGCCTGTGCCGCGCCCGAAACCTGGGCGCTCTGCGCCGTCCGCGCCGAGCCCGCTGCCTGCGCGCTCGAAGCCGCCGCCTGCGCGGAGCCTGCCGCCTGCGCGGAGCCAGCCGCCGTCACGGACGCCGGAGCCTGCGGGCTCGCCGCCTGCGTGGGCGCCGCCCCAGCCGTCGAAATCTCCGGCACCCGGCTCTTCACGGGCTCCGCGAGCCCCGCGCCCTGGGCGATGATCTCCGCGATCTGCGGCGGGGGCATCCCGGCCTTCGCCAGCGCATCCGCGATGCCCAGCTCAATCGTCTTGCGCCGTGCCGCCCGCGCATCGCTCTCCGGCGGGAACAGCTTCGCCAGATGCTCCGCGAAGGACTCGTGCGTCGGCAGCTTGCCCAGGGCATCCACCACGGCCTCGCGGAACGCGAGCGCGGACGGGTAGCGCTCCAGGGCGCGCTTGGTCGTCGCGCGGCGCACGACGGCATCCAGCTTGAGCGGCACGTCGGACGGCATCGGCGGGAGGGCGCGGTTGAGCACCGCCTTGTCCGGATCCGCCGACTCCTTGAACGGCATCTTCCCCGTCAGGCACTCGTGCAGCGTGAGCCCCAGCAGGAACACGTCCGACTGCACGTTGACGGCCTCGCGCCCGCCCAGCAGCTGCTCCGGGGACGTGTACGCGCGCCGGTTCTTCACCCGCTTGCCACCGCGCTCGCGGGGCGCCACGGAGAGCGCCCCGTAGCCCGTCACCTTCGTGAAGCCGCTGAAGGACACCATCAGCGTCTCGGGGCGGATGTCTCCGTGCACCAGGGGCGAACCGTCGTCGTTGCCCGCCACGTGCGCGTAGTGCAGGCCCATCGCCGCGTCCGCCACCACCAGCGCCGCGAACGCGGGCGACATGCGCGGGTGCGCCTCCAGCACGCGGCGCAGCGGCTCGCCATCCGCGAACTCGGTGACGCGCGCCAGCCCGCCGTCCAGCTTCTCCAGGCCGTGGACGCGCAGGATGTTCGGGTGCTCGAAGACGATGGCGCGGTTCGTCTCGCGCTCCAGGCGCGCCACCAGCTCCGGGCTCTGGGCAATCTCAGGCGGTGCCCAGATGAGCACCACGGGGCGGGGCGTGGCGCCATCCTCCAGCGCCAGTCCGAGGAAGGCACGCGAGCCCTCTCCGGCGAGGAGGGGTCCGAGTGACTGGTAGCGAGGCGAACTCATGGGAACGGCATGCTAGTGCCCTTCCCGCCGATCCTGGAATCCCCGGGAGGCGACTACAGCCGCTGCCCTTCGAAAGGCAACGTCAGGTGGTAGCCGTAACGCCCGCGCCGCACGAGCAACAGCACGCTACGTCCCCGTCGCGCCGTCAGCAGGGCTTCACGGAAGGTGTCACCCGTGGGCACCGGCTGGTTGTTCATCCGCAGCATCAGGTCCCCCGGCTCCAGGCCAATCTCCGACGCGGCGGAGCCCGCTCGCACCGCGGCGATCGCCATCCCGCCCTTGCTCTCCTTCACGCGCAGTCCCAGCTTCTCCCACGCCAGCGTTTCAAGCAGGCGAGCAGGAAATTCGATGGGCGTGACCTGCACCGTGCGGCTTGAACCTGCTCGGAAGAGCACCAGGGGGAAGACCGAGCGCGCCGGATAGCCACGCACGCGCGAGTCGAAGTCCTCCGCGTCCTGGATGCGCGAACCGCCCAGCTCCGCGACCACGTCCCCGCGTTGCACCCCGGCCTGCGCGGCGGGGCTGTCTGGCTCCACGCGGGTCACGACGACGCCGTACGTGCGGTCCCACCCGAGGCGCGCGGCGACCTGCGCGGGCAGGTCCGCCGTGTCCATGCCCACCCACGCGGGACGCACCTTCCCGAAGCGCGTGAGCTCCTCCACGATGCGCCGCACCTTGTCCGCGGGGATGGCGAAGCCGATGCCCTGGCCGTTCGCGTAGATGGCGGTGTTGATGCCGATGATCTCCCCGTCCACGTTGAGCAGCGGCCCGCCGGAGTTGCCCGGGTTGATGGCCGCGTCCGTCTGGAGGAAGTCGTTGTAGACGCGGTCGTCCGCCCGGAAGGTGCGGCCGGTGGCGGACACCACGCCCGCCGTCACCGTCTTGCTCAGGCCGAACGGGCTGCCAATCGCCACCACCGTCTCGCCAATCATCAGGTCGGAGCTGGTGCCCAGCTTCGCGGTGGGCAGCGGATCCTTCGCGTTGACCTTGAGGACCGCGAGGTCGTTGTTGGCGTCGCTGCCCACCACCTCCGCGTCGAAGGTGCGCCCGTCCGCGAGCACCACGTGGATGGCGGACGCGCCCCGGATGACGTGGTCGTTGGTGACGATGATGCCGGACGGGTCGATGATGGCCCCGCTGCCCAGCCCCTGGATGCGCTGGCGCGTCTCCGGCTGCGCCATGCCCTGGCCGAAGAACTCCTCCAGCGGTGAGCGGGAGCGGCCCCGGAAGCGCGACTCCACCTCCTGTTCGGTGCCGATGTAGACGACCGCCGGGGAGACCTTCTCCACCACCTCCACCACGTCGCTGCGCCGCCGGGAGCGATCCGCGTGCGCGGGGAGCGCCAGCACGAGCCCCACCAGCACGAGCCCCCACCGGATGTGTCCTGCCCTCATGCCCTTCCTCCATACGCCGCCGGGAATTGTCTCCCGGAAGACACTCTGAATGTCGGGAAGGCCCCAGCCATTCCCGGGATGTCTGGAAGCGGCGTCCGGGTCTTCATAGACCAGAAGCCGCGACCGGGATCGAACGCGTTCCAGGCACCACGTCCTGGAGCCTGCCTGATTGCGGTCTGGGGACACAGGACGGCGCCGCGGCGTTCTGGCGCGGCGTGTTGCTTGAAGCCCGCGGGGGCCGAGGAAGGGGTGGCGCATGAGTCTCGTCCTGGTCGCGGATGACGAACCGGCCGTGTTGGAGGTGCTGAGCCAGGTGGTGGAGGACCTGGGGCACGACGTGGTGCGCGCGCGGGATGGCGAGGAGGCGCTGATGCTCGCCCGGGCCCGCCGGCCCCGGCTGGTGGTGACGGACCACATGATGCCGCGCATGAGCGGCATGGAGCTGTGCCGCCGGCTGAGGCAGGAGCCCGGGCTGCGGGACGTGCCCATCATCCTGTTGAGCGCCGTCCTCCAGCAGGGGTCGCCGGACGCGTCCGCGTTCCTCAACAAGCCCTTTGAAATCACCGACTTCGAGACGCTGGTCCGCGACGCGCTGGAGAAGGTCCCCGCCGTGGATCCGGAGCCCGCGACGCCGGTGGAGGCCCTGGGCCAGTGGGTGGCGCGCTCGCTCCAGGGGCCGCTGGAGGCCGCGCGCGAACAGCTGAGGGTGCTCCAGTCGCTGTCGCCGGCCAGCCAGGGCGCGGTGGACGCGCTGGGCGCGCACCTCCAATCGCTGGAGCGGCTGGGGCGCTATCTCCAGGACGCGGCCCGGCTGAGCGCGGGCAGCGTGACGCTGCGGCCCGTGGAGGGCGACCTGCGCTCGCACCTGGAGGCGTCGGTGGCGCGCTGCCGCACGACGGGGCCCGGCGTCCCGGTGGAGGTGGAGGTCCCCCCGGAGTCGGTGGACCTGCGGTTCGATCCCGAGCGTTTGGGACAGGTGTTCGACGTGCTCCTGTCGAACGCGGCGAGGAAGGGCGGGGTGCGCGTGGAGCTGCGGGCCTCCCCGGAGCAGGTGCTGGTGCGGGTGAGCGACCCCGGGCCGGGCATCCCCCCCGCGGAGCTGCTCCGGCTGTTCCAGCCCTTCCCGGACGGCCCCGCGCGAGGGGACGCGCTGGGGCTCTATGTGGCGTCGGAGCTGGCGAAGCTGCATGGCGGAGCGCTGTCGGCCGAGTCGGAGCCCGGCCGGGGCGCGACCTTCAGCGTGTCGCTGCCGCGCGTGGCCTGACGCTCAGGCCTTCTGCGACTTCAGCATCCAGCCGATCATCTTGTAGAGCAGGCGGGCGCCCACGTTGGCGTCCCACTCGCCGCCCTCGGGGTCGGGGGCCACCTCCGTCAGGTCGAAGCCGACGATGGTGCGGCCCGAGCGCACCACGCCCGCGACGAGCGCGGTGGCCTCCGGGAAGGACAGGCCGCCGGGGACGGGGGTGCCGGTGTTCGGGCACAGCACCGGGTCCAGGCCGTCGATGTCGAAGGACAGGTAGACCTGCTGCGGCAGCTTGTCGACGATCTGCTTCACCTGCTGGTTCCAGGGCAGGCCGTCGAAGCGGTTCTGCTGGAGGACGGCGTCGAAGAACGCGTGGATGCGGCCGTTCGACTCCTCGATGTAGCGGTGCTCGTTCTCGCTCATGTCGCGCAGGCCGACCTGGACCAGCGTCTTCACGCCGGGGATGCGCTCGGCGACGTTGTAGAAGATGGACGCGTGCGACCAGGTGAAGCCCTCGTAGGCGACGCGCAGGTCGGCGTGCGCGTCCAGGTGGAGCACGCCCATGCCGGGGTACTTCTCCGCGTGGGCCTGGATGATGCCGAAGGAGATGGCGTGGTCTCCGCCCACGGCGGCCACGCGCTTGCCCTGGTCCAGCCAGTGCTTCGCGGTGCGGTAGACGTGCTCGTTGAGCTTCTCGCTGAAGGCATTGACGTCCTTCGCGGCGGCGAGCAGCTCGGGGGCGCCGGACTCGATGCCACCGGCCTCGATGACGACCTGGGCGCGCTCCTTGGCGCGGGCGTTCCAGTCGTGCAGCTCGGCGGGGACCTCCAGCATGGCGATGCCGCGCTCGTAGGGACGGCCGGTCTCCACGTCGAAGAGGTCCACCTGCTTGCTGGCCTCCAGCAGGGCGGCGGGGCCCTGGGACGTGCCGCCGCCGTAGCTGGTGGTGGCCTCGAAGGGGACGGGGATGACGACGACGTGCGCCTCGTCGGGCGAGTGGGGCAGACCGAAGATGCCGGAGTCCGGCTGCGCGGCGGCGGCGGGGTCGAAGGGGGTAGCCATGGCGGCGCAGGATACGGTTCCGCATCCCATGCGCAATGGCTTCCGTGCCGCCGGGCCGCGAGGTAGCAAGGGGGCAGGGAGGCACGGATGGCGGCCCGGAAGAAGACGGTGGCGAAGCCGAAGCCCGCGAAGCGCGGGAGCCGGCTCACGGTGGACGACGTACGCGAGCTGGCGCTGGCGCTGCCCGCGACGGAGGAGCGTCCGTCCTACGGCACGCCCGGGTTCCGGGTGAGCGACACGCTCTTCGCGCGCGTGTTGGATGAGGACTCCATCGTCATCAAGGTGGACTTCGATCACCGCGAGGCGCTGCTGCGAACCCAGCCCGACATCTTCCGCGTGACGCCGCACTATCAAGACTGGCCCATGGTCATCGTCCAGCTCACCACCGTGGGGCGGCCGCTGCTGCAATCCCTGCTCAAGGAGGCCTGGCGCCGGTGCGCGTCACCCAAGGTGCTCAAGGCCCTGGAGGCTCCGGGGGCGGCGGCGAAGAAGGCGGCGCCCCGCAAGAAGCGCGTGTAGCGGCTCAGTCCCAGCGCAACACGAGCTTGCCCACGGTGCTGTTGCCCGCCATCCGCTCCAGCCCGGAGCGGATGTCCGCCATGGGCAGGACGGCGTCCACCACGGCCCGCAGCGCGCCGCTGTTGAACAGCGGCAGCAGCTGCCGCTCCGCCACCTGCGTGAGCAACATCTTCTCCTCCGCCGGCCGGCTGCGGAGCACCGTCCCCCTCAGGGTGAGCCGCTTGCGCATCACCAGCCCCAGGTCCAGCTCCGTCCGGCTCCCCGCCACCGAGCCCACCTGCATCAGCCGGCCCCGCTGCGCCATCGCCTTCAGGGACTCCGGCAGGTAGTGGCCGCCCACCAAATCGAGGCACACGTCCGCGCCCCGGCCCTCCGTCGCGCCGAGCACCGCGTCCGCGAACACGGGCGGGCTGGCCTCGCAGAGCACCGTCCGGCCCACGCCCCATTCGGACGCCCGCGCCAGCTTCGGTGCGTTGCGCCCCGTGCCCACCACGCGCGCACCCATGGCCCGGCACAGCAGCGCCGCCGCGGAGCCCACGCCGCTCGCCACCGCGTGCACCAGCACCGTCTCCCCGGGCCGCAGGTCCGCTTGGAGCACCAGCGCGTCGTACGCCGTGAGGTACGCCTCCGGCAGCGCCGCCGCGTCCGCGAAGTCCAGGCCGTCCGGCATGCGCAAGGCCTCGCGCTCGTGCGTGGTGATCACCTCGCTCCACGCGCCCCCGCCCACCAATCCCATCACCCTGTCGCCCACCTGGAACTTCCGCGCGCGCGGGCCCACCGCCACCACCTCGCCCGCGTACTCCAGGCCCGGAACGTCCTGGGGCACGTCGGGCGGCGGGGGATAGGCGCCCCGCACCTGGAGCAGGTCCGCCCGGTTCAGCGCGCTCGCCCGCACGCGCACCTGGAGGTCATGGGGACCGGGGACGGGAGCGGCCCGCTCCTCGAACGCGAGGACCTCTGGACCGCCCGGCTTCGTGATGCGCACGACCTTCATGACCCTGCTCCCACCGTGAAGAGACCCACCGCCGCTCACAACAACAGCTTCGTCACCAGTCCGAAGTACGCCAGCAACGACACGTTGTCGGACACCGCCAGGACCAGCGGCGCCGACGCCAGATGCGGATCCACCTTCAGCCGCTTGAAGAGGAAGGGCAGCACCCCGCCCAGGCACGACGCCAGCGTGGCGGACACCGCCACCGCCCCGAACAGCGCCAGGGGGAACGCGAACCCCGGCGAATAGAGGCGCCCCAGCAGCGCCACCACCGCCGCCGCCATCAGCCCGGCCAGGCTCGCGGCCAGCACCTCCCTGGCCACGACCTTCAGGTCCACCTCTCCGTGCGTCACCATCGACGCCGCCACCGCCGTCGTCTGCACGCCCAGGCTCTCCGACAGCACCAGCACCATGGGGATGAAGGCGCTCACCACCACCAGATGGGCCACCGTGTGCTCGAACAGCCGCGTCGTCGTGGCCGCCAGGAACCCACCCGCGATGTTCACGAGCAGCCACGGGAAGCGCTTCAGCGCCAGCCGCGTGGGCCGCGTCTCCTTCAGCTCCCCCTGGGGCAGGCCGACGAAGCGGTAGACCTCGTCCCGGACCCGGCCCTCCACCTCGTCGAAGAGCGTGTCGGAGAACGCGTCCACGAACGCGTTCATCTCCACCACGCCCACGATGCGCCCGTCCGCGTCCACCACCGGGAACGCCAGGAAGCGGTAGGTGACGAAGAAGTCCTCCACCACCGCGTCGGACGCGTCCACCGGCAGCTTCACCACCCGGGTGAACATCAGCGACGCGATGCGCTCCTCGGGGCCCGCGCGGATCAGCTTGCGGATGGGCACCACGCCCACCAGCCGGCCCTCGGGGTCGCACGCGTAGCAGTAGAAGACCTCGCCCGTGCCGGGGTGGGCGCGCAGCTTCTCCAGCGCCTGGGCGACCGTGTCCTCCACGCCCACGGCGGTGAAGTCCCGGGACAGCCGGTCGCCCTGCAAGAGCGTGTGAGCGGTCTCGGGAGGCATCTGCGCGCCCGGGGCACGAAACGTCCTGGCCCGCCGGAGCGTCAAGGCTTATCTAGGACTCCATCCACCATGCCACTCGCGCCGTGTCCCATCTGTCAGAAGCCCGTGCCTCCGCGCCCGGAAAACACCTCCCAACCCTTCTGCTCCCGCCGCTGCCGCGCCGTGGACCTGGGCCGCTGGCTGGGCGAGGAGTATCGCGTGCCCGACCGTCAGGCCGAACAGCAGGAGGACGAGCTGCCCTCCGACGGCGACACACGCAGGCACGACGCCTGAGGCAGTGCTGCTGCCTGCCATTGAAATATTCCCTGCCTGTTTGAATGACGGGGCAGGGGGACGCGCCGCCGCGGGGCTCACGCCCGTCCGCCCCGGAGGGCGGGAGGCAGGCGTACCGCTGGAGTCGCAGGGAGAGTGACGCTATACCCGCGTGCCGTGAAACGCGCCGTCAACCTCATCGCCAGCCTGCTCGTCACTGTTGCCTTCATGTGGTGGGCCTTCCGGGACACGGATGTGTCCACGCAGATCGCCAGCCTCAAGGCGGCCAACTACGCGTGGATCCTCCCGTACTTCGCGTGCCTGACCGTCATCCACGTCTTCCGCGCGCTGCGGTGGGGCGCGCTGCTGTCGGGGCTGGAGCGCGTCCCGTTCCGCAAGCTGAATGAAGCGTCCGGCATCGGCTTCATGATGCTGCTGGTGCTGCCGTTCCGCCTGGGAGAGTTCGCGCGGCCCTTCCTCATCGCGCAGCGCAGCTCCATCCGCCGCAGCGCGGCCATGACGTCCGTGGTGCTGGAGCGCATCGTGGACGGCCTCTTCGTCGCGGCGCTGTTCCGCGCGCTGCTCTTCTTCGTCCCGGTGGAGACCCCCGAGGTCCGGTACGTGAAGCTGGGCTCGTGGTTGATGTTCGCCGTGTTCGGCGGCGGGCTCGTGTTCCTGCTGCTGGGGTTGTGGCACCAGGAGCGCACCGTGCGGCTGGTGCGCGCCACCGTGGGCCGCTTCTCGCCCGGCATCGCCGACAAGGTGGCGGACGTGGTGGACACCTTCGTGGGGGCCATGCGCCAGCTCCCCGACCGCCGCCACATCGCCCTCTTCTTCCTCTACACGATTGGCTACTGGGCGGTGAACGGCCTGGGCATGGCGCTGCTCGCGCGCGCCTTCGACTGCTCCGGCGCCGCGCCGGGCGTCGCCTGCGAGCCCATGCGCCTGTCCTTGTTCCAGTCGTACATCGTGATGTGCGTGCTGGTGGTGGGCGTGATGATTCCGGCCGCGCCCGGGATGATGGGCACCTTCCAGGCCGCCACCAAGGTGGGCCTGGGGCTGTTCCTGCCCGCCGCGCTGGTGAACGCCCACGGCCTCGCCTACGCCAACGTGCTGTGGCTGTGCCAGACGGTGCAGCAGATCGGCTTCGGCCTCATCCTGCTGTCCGTCAGCCACATGTCCTTCCGTGAGCTGGCCGGCAACATGAAGAAGGACGGCGACGACGGCGCCGTCACCCGCTCGTCCGTGGCCTGAGAGCCCGCCGCGCTACGGGGTGGGCTGCGTGGCCTGCCCGCCGTCCGTGGCCACCGGGGCGCCCTGCTGGCCGCGCAGCGTGTTCTTCACCTGCTCGGTGACGGCGGCCGGGTCCACGGTGCCCTTGAACGTTCCGAAGGGCGTCTGCACGGTCTGCTCGCGGCGGCCCTGGGCGTCGGTGCCCGGCGGGCCGCACCAGGCCTTGTCCTGGTCCTCGAGCGTGCCCACGGGCGTGCGCACGGCGGTGCGCGTCTCGGTGGTGGACTTGGCCACGAGCACCTGGTCGCGCATCAGCACGCAGTGGTCCTCGTCGAAGTACCAGGCCGACGAACCGTCCTGGAACTCCTGCGCCCGCGCCGGCCCCTTGCCCATGGCGTCCGCCACCTGGGCGGCGGTCATGCCGGGGTAGAGCTTGTCGAAGCCGGGGGCCGCGCAGCCGGTGGCGGCGAGCGCGAGGACCAGGGGCAGCGGGGAGGGACGCTTCATGGCCGGGCTCCTGGAAGAGGATGCGCCGACCCTAGCGTGTTCCACCCGGGCGGCTCCAGGGAGGCCCTGGAGCCCGCGTGCGGGGGTCTACAGCTCCTGCTCCAACCAGCGCCGCAGCCGCTCCCGCAGGGAGCGGACACGGAGGCGGGGCAGGGGGCCGCTCACGACTCGCCTTCCGTCTTGGCGGGCATGCGGCCGTACTTGGACAGCAGGTCCTCCACGGCCTCGCGCAGGTACTCGCTCTGATGGATGCGGGTGCGCCGCGCCAGCTCGCGCAGCTTGTGCACCTGCTCCTCGGGGACGAGGACGTGGGTGGAGACGATGTCGGCCTCGGGGCTGCGGACCTCACCGGGTTCCACCACGGAGGGGGACGACGGAGCGTCGGGGCTCAGTGGGCTGGCGCTTCCATCCTGCATCGGGGCTTCCTCCAGGAAATCTGCTGCTACAGGCCGCTACCGACCTGACCCGGGCATTAGGGGGGCAGGCTCTCGTGTCGTCAAAAAAAGGGACACCCGGCGTGGCCGGTTGACTCACACCAGGGGCGCTGCTACTGGCCTCCTCACGTAAGGGGAGTAGTTCCCGCCCGGGACCAGGGGCGGAGGGGCGCTCGACACACTGGCTGGTGACAGCCCGGGCCCCCACCTCGCTGGAGTGCGAGGCGAACGAGACCTTCGGACAGGGATTCAACGCTCCCTGGCCGAGGTCCGTCGTGCGCGCTCCTCCCTGAAGCGCTTCCTCACGACCCCCCGCGCCAGGAACTGGGAAGGGGTGCCTTCATGTCGTGGGAAGCAATCGCCGGTTCATTCGTCCTCGTCGCCGCCAGCGAGATGGGTGACAAGACGCAGCTGCTGGCGTTCTCGCTGGCGTCGAAGTTCCGCAAGCCGTGGGTCGTGCTGGGCGGCATCTTCGTGGCCACGGTGGCCAATCACGCGCTGGCGTCCTCGGTGGGCACGTGGGTGTCCACCCACGTGCCCGCGCGGGTGATGGCGCTGATTTTGGGCGCGCTGTTCCTGGGCTTCGGCCTGTGGACGCTCAAGCCCGACACGCTGGACGAGGACGCCGACAAGCCTCCGCGCTTCGGCCCCTTCCTCACCACGGTGGCGCTCTTCTTCGTCGCGGAGATGGGGGACAAGACGCAGCTGGCCACCATGGCCGTCGCCGCGCGCTATCAGGCCCCCGTGCTGGTGACGCTGGGCACCACCGCGGGAATGATGGTGTCGGACGGCCTGGCCGTCTTCCTGGGCGACCGGCTGTCGGGGAAGGTGAACATGAAGTACATGCGCTGGGGGACCGCCGCGCTCTTCTTCCTCTTCGGCGTCGCGTCGCTCTGGACGGCCTGGCGCGGCTGAGCGCACGCGAAGGCCCCGGCGCGCGCAGGCGGTGCCGGGGCTTCGCGCGGGCTTAGCTACTTCGCGTTCAGGCTCGCCGTGTCCACGACGAAGCGGTAGCGCACGTCGCCCTTGAGCATGCGCTCGTAGGCGTCGTTGATGTGTTGGATGGGGATGACCTCCACGTCGGACGCGACCTGATGCTTCGCGCAGAAGTCGAGCATCTCCTGCGTCTCGCGGATGCCGCCGATGAGCGAGCCGACCAGCCTGCGCCGCCGGCCGATGAGCGAGAACGCCGCCACGGGGGTGGGGGCCTCCGGGGCGCCGACGAGGATCATCGTGCCGTCCGTCTTCAGCAGGCGCAGGTAGGCGTTGTAGTCGTGCGGCGCGGAGACGGTGTCGAGCACGAAGTCGAACTTGTTCGCCAGGGTCTTGAACGTCGCCTTGTCCGACGTGGCGGCGAAGTGCGTCGCGCCTAGCGCCAGGGCGCCCTCGCGCTTGGACGGCGAGGTGCTCAGCACCGTCACCTCCGCGCCCAGCGCCTTGCCCAGCTTCACGGCCATGTGGCCCAGGCCGCCCAGGCCCACGACGGCCAGCGCGTCTCCCGCCTTGAGGCCGAAGCGCCGCAGGGGTGAGTACGTGGTGATGCCCGCGCAGAGCAGCGGCGCGGCGCGCTCCAGGGGGATTCCCTCCGGGATGCGCAGCACGTACTTCGAGTCCACGGTGATGCGGGTGGAGTAGCCGCCGTAGGTGGGCTGACCGTCGCGGTCGTGGCTGTTGTAGGTGTCCACCATGCCCTGGTCGCAGTACTGCTCCTCGCCTTGCAGGCACTGAGGACACTCGCGGCAGGAGTCCACGAAGCAGCCCACGCCCACGGTGTCGCCCGCCTTGAAGGTGGTGACGGCGCTGCCCACCCTGGACACCTTCCCGACGATTTCGTGGCCCGGCACCATGGGGAAGGTGGCGCCGCCCCACTCGTCGCGGGCCTGGTGGATGTCGGAGTGGCACACGCCGCAGTAGAGGATGTCGATGAGCACGTCGTGGGGGCGTGGCTCGCGGCGCTCCACGGTGAAGGGACCGAGCGCGGCGCGGGCGCTGGGAGCGGCATAGGCGGGGGTGGTGGGCACGGCGGGCTCCTGGAAGGAATCGAGGCAGGCGGCCTCCGGGGTGGTCCGGAAGCGGGGCGTCAATCTAATGAACGGGCCCTGCCGTCGCCGGGGGAAATCACGGGGGTGGACCCGCGGCGGCGGAATTCAGGAGACTCCGCGCCCATGAGCCAGGAACGTCTCCAGCAATCCCAGTCCGCCGGTGGCCCTCATCACTTCCTCTCCCAGTTGGTCGGAGCGTGGGAGGGCGTCGCGCGCACGTGGTTCGAGCCCGACACGGTGGCCGATGAGTCGCCCATCACAGGCACCATTCGCGGCGTGCTCGACGGCCGCTTCGTGGTGCACGAGTACACGTCGGCGATGGGCGGCAAGCCGCTGGCTGGGATGGCGACGCTGGGCTACCACCTGGACGGTGGGCACTTCACCATGGTGTGGGTCGACACCTTCCACGTGGGTACGGACATCTTGAACTCGGTAGGCACTCCCGGGGTGAGCGACCGGTTCTCCGTGCTCGGCAGCTACTTCACGGGGGAGCAGTCGCCCCGCTGGGGCTGGCGCACGGACATCGAGGTGCGCGGTCCCGACTCCCTGCTCATCACGCACTTCAACATCCAGCCCGGGGAGGATGCGCAGAAGGCCATCGAGATCCAGTACCGCCGCCGGAGCTGACAGGGGGCGGCACTACGGCCGCGCGCCGCCATGTCTGTCTTTGCTGGGGCGACGGGCGAGCACCCGCGCTTCGTGTCGTCCGGAGTCCTCCGCCCAGTCCTCGGTGATGGAGAGGGATTGGAGGCCCTGGAGCAGCGTGGGCAGCTCGCCGTCCTCCAGGAGGAAGCGGGCGGACGGATGCGGGTGCTTCCGCAGGTTGCTCCGGGTGGGCTGGGCGAAGACGAACAGCCCGCCCGGCGCGAGCACCTGGGGCAGCGAGGCGAACAGGGGCCGCCAGAGGTAGTTCAGGCACACGACGAGGTCGAACGGACCGGGAGGCAGCGGCTCCACCTCCAGGTCCAGGCGCAGGAGCGCGAGGGCCACTCCCGCCTCGCGCGCGAGCCCCTCCGCCTGGGTCAGCGCCACGTCGGAGATCTCCGCCAGGGTCACGTCCAGCCCGCGCTTCGCGAGCCAGCACGCGTCATGCCCCGGGCCTCCGGCCAGGTCGAGCGCCCGGCCCGTGCGCGGCAGCCGGTCCTCGAGCGAGCGGAGGAACGCGGAGGGCTCGCGCGGCGCGGGTGCCCGCTGCTGGTAGCGCTCATTCCAGCGCTGACGGTCGTCGTGGGACACGGTGCCTCCGGCGTCGCGGCTCAACGCCGGGTCATCAGCCCGTTGAGGGATGGATAGCTGGCGGCGGCTTCGAAGAGGGGCGCGGAGTGGCCCTCGCGGAGGAAGGTGGCGGCGAGCGCCCCGGCTCGCCCCCAGAGCGATTCCGCGATGGCCGAGCCCGCGCTGAGCCGCCGAACTCCCAGCCGTTGAAGCTCCGGCGCGCTGGGCAGGTCCGGATGCGCGAGGACATTCACCGGCAGCGGCGTTCCCCGGGTGATGGCCTGGAGGTCGGCCGCGCTCGTGGCGCCGGGGACGAAGAGGCTGTCCGCGCCGGCCTGCTGATAGCGGGCGGCGCGGGCCAGGGTCTCTTCCACGCGGCGCTCGGGGGGCACGAGCTTGCGCAGGTAGACGTCCGTGCGCGCGTTGACGAAGACGTCGACGCCCAGGCGCGCGCCGGCCTGCTTCACGCGTTCAATCTTCGCCGCGAGCTGTTCAGGAGAGCCGTTGCCATCCTCCAGGTTGCAGCCCACGGCCCCCTCCGCCAGGAGGCGGGCCACGTTCTCTCCGACGGTGGCCGGGTCGTCGGAGTAGCCGCCCTCCGCATCCACGGTGAGGGGGATGCGGATGACGCTGGCGATGGCGCGCACCGTCGCGACCAATGCCTCCACGGGCAGCGCGTTCCCATCGGGGTGGCCCAGGGCCCAGGCGACGCCGGCGCTGGTGGTGGCGATGGCGCGGGCGCCCAGGCTTTCAAAGAGGCGAGCACTGCCCGCATCCCAGGCGTTCGGAAGCAGGAGCAGGTCGGGGCCCTGGTGCAGCGCGCGGAAGGTGCTGGCGGCTTCGGGACGGGTCGTCATGCGAGGAGACTCCGGAAGGGGTGAGAGGGATTCAAGCGTGGGTCCGCTCATGCTCGAGCAGCCAGCGCTTGCGTTCCAGCCCACCGGCATAGCCGGTGAGTGAGGCATTGGCACCGACGACGCGGTGACACGGGACGACGATGCTCACGGGGTTGGCGCCATTGGCCGCGCCCACGGCGCGCACGGCCTTGGGACGGCCGATGCGCTCCGCGAGCTGGGCGTAGGTGGTGGTGGTGCCAGCGGGGATGTCCCGGAGGGCACGCCAGACCTCGCGCTGGAACGGCGTGCCCGCGGTCTCCACGGGAAGGGCCTCGATGGCGGACAGCTCTCCGCGCAGATAGGCCTGGAGCGCGGAGGTGCGGCCGGCAGGGTCTCGCGCGGTCTCGAGGACGCAGCCGTTCTCGCCGTAGTGCAGGCGCAGGAGCCGCTGCATGCGGGCCTCGTAGCCCTCCCAGTCCAGCGCGCGCAGGCGGCCTTCCTCATCGCAGACGAGGAGCGCCACGCCGGCGGGTGTTGGGGTGGAATCAATGAAGAAGCGCAGGCGTGCGGGCATGGGCGTCTCGTTTGGCGGGGGCGGGCGCGACGGGCCGGGTGGAGTCCGAGGCCGGCGCGGGAGTGGCAGGGGACCGCTTTCGCTGGCTGGCGTTGGCGAGGGGCGCGGCCGTCGTCCGCGCACGGGTCGCATCCGCGGTCCAGAGGTGCTGGGCGGCGTAGGCTCGCCACGGGCTCCATGCTTCAGCGCGCTGGAGGAGGGCTTCCGGCGTGGGGCGTGGGCCGTCGGCCTCCGTCGCGGCGCGCAGCAGGGCGACGTCGGAGGCCGGGAAGGCATCCGTCTCCCGGACGGCGCGAAGGGCGATGTACTGGGCGGTCCATTCGCCGATTCCAGGCAGGCGCGTGAAGCGCGCGACGGTGTCCGCGAGCGAGGGGCCGGGTTGGAAGAGGGCGGGATCCGCCGCGGCCGCCGCGGCGAGGTGGGAGAGCGTGCGGGCCCGGGCGGCTGGCATGCCCAGTCCGGTGAGGTCCGCCGTGGCGAGCGCCTGCGGCCTGGGGAACGCGCGCTGGAGCCGAGCATCGCCGGTGAGCTCCAGGCCCAGGGGCTCGCCGTGGACGGCGAGGAGCCGCTGCCCCAGTCCCCGGGCGGCGGAGACGGTCACCTGCTGACCCAGGATGGCGCGGACCGCGAGCTCGAAGCCATCCCAGCCCCCGGGCGCGCGAAGCCCGGGGCGGGCGGTCACGAGGGGAGCGAGCAGGGCATCCGTCGACAGGTGCGAATGGATGGCCTCCACATCCGCGCCCACGTCGAAGACGCGCCGGACCTGGGCGACGACGGAGGGCAGCATCCTCACGTCGCTGACGCGCAGGGTGGCGCTCAGTGCGTCGAGCCCCGGAGCGGGGGAGACCTCCACGGCACCCTGGCCCCAGGCATTGGAGAAGGCGCGCAGGTAGCGCCCGGATTCGACGTGCTCCATGCCGGTGAGCGAGCGGGCGCCCAGGTGGGCCATCAAGGCCTCCCAGTCATAGGGCGGCCGGTAGGGGATGAGGAGCGTCACCGTGGGGACGGAGGAGGTCGCGGGAGC
This sequence comes from Corallococcus silvisoli, assembly GCF_009909145.1. Taxonomy (NCBI): domain Bacteria; kingdom Pseudomonadati; phylum Myxococcota; class Myxococcia; order Myxococcales; family Myxococcaceae; genus Corallococcus; species Corallococcus silvisoli. The sequence goes on along the minus strand of NZ_JAAAPJ010000019.1, from coordinate 97,122 downwards.
GGCGCGGGTACGGCGGAGGGCGCCGGGTGGGCGGCCGTAGAGGGATTGGAAGACGGCGTTGAAGCGCCGGACGCTCCCGAAGCCGGACGCGAGGGCGACCTCTCCCATGGACAGGGAGGACTCGTGGATGAGCTGGCGGGCGAAGAGGACGCGGCGTGTCTGGGCCACGGCGAGGGGCGAGGCGCCCAGGTGTTGCTGGAAGAGCCGCCGCAATTGACGACCGCCGACGCCGAGCCGGGCGGCGAGCACTTCCACGCTCGCGTCATCGGCATCGAGCAGCCCGTCCGCGATGAGGGCCATGGCGCGGGAGACGGTGGCGGAGGTGCCGCGCCACGGGGCCAGGGTGGGCGAGGTCTCCGGCCGGCACCGGAGGCACGGGCGGAAGCCGGCCTCCTGCGCGGCGGCGGCGGTGGGGAAGAACGTGCAGTTCTCGAAGCGCGGGGGGCGGGCCGGGCAGATGGGGCGGCAGTAGATGCGCGTCGTCTTCACGGCGGTGAAGAAGCGCCCGTCGAAGCGGGCGTCCCGCGTGGTCAGCGCACGGTAGCAAGCGGCGGGGTCCAGGCCGTTCATGGGAGAAACGTCCCACGGCGGGGCCCGGATGTCTGGCCGTTTTCGGACGTGGACGTTCTCCCCTGTGTGGCCGGACTGGCGGCGGCCCGCCTACCACCTCACCGTCAGGAGGGTCGTCTCCCCCGCATCCAGGGTCGTGGTCGTCTCGTGGCGGCCCAGCGCGGCGTGCTCCAGCAGCACCTGGACCTTCTTCGTGCCCTCGACCCGGACCACGGGCGTCGGGGACATGCCGACGAACGTGCCGTTGATCCACACCCGAGCGCGCGGGATGGCGATGACCTGGATCCGCGTGGGCGCGGGCGCGGCCGCGGCCGCGGGTGCGCTCCAACCACCACCGCCATGGCAATGATATCCGCCCGTGCGTCTTTCATTGTGACAGCCGGAGCTGTTGGTCCGTCCCGGATGCGCCCAGGCGAAGTGGGAGCAGACCAGCCCGGTGATGACAGTCATTCCGAGCCATGTCTTCTTGTCGAGCCTCATGGTTCCACCCGTCCAATCTGTGCTTCGACCAGCGTCGTGTCGTGCCAGCCCAACAAGGCCGGGTGGCGGCCCACGCGCGCAGGGACATGGGCCACGCCCTTGCCCACGCGCACGAGGTCCTTCGCGGAGAACTCCTGTCCGGTGAAGCGCTTCACCGCCTGTTGCAGGGCCGCCGTCGACAGCCCCTGACTCCCATGCTCCGGGGAGGTGACGTAGAGCCCTCGCGTCATGCCCTGCCCGATGAACAGGTACGCGATCGCGCCGGAGGGAGGGTCCATGACACGAAGCAGGTCCGGGCGCTGCAACACCCATCCGGAAGGACCGAGCAGCGCCTGGGCGACCTCCACGGGCTCGTTGAGCGGAAAGCGGTCGCGCAGCAGCTCCTGCCGCCGGTCCAGCAGGAGGGCTCGCGCGGCGCTCAGCTCCGCGTCGTTTTCGAGGACGGAGAGCAGCAGGCTGGCATCCTGGTTCGCGCCTTGAAGCTCCCGCAGCGCGGGGCCAACCCCCGCCGACACCTTCGCGGCCCGGGACAGCCGGGAGAGCTCCGCCGTGCGGAAGGACGCGAGGGCCGTCCGGGCCTGCTCGCCCGGGTCGATGGCCACGGCATGCTGGAGCGCGGTGGCCCGGCAGCGAAGATCGCGGGCAGGACAGCTCCCTTCCTGAAGCAGATACGCCCGAGCGAGGAGGGGTTCGGGCCGTTCGGAGGCGAGCGCGGGAGCCTGGATGCGCGTCAGGAATTGGACTGCCTGCGCTGCCTCGCCCTTCTCCAGCGCCGCCTTGCCCTTCGCGATGCGGACGTCCTCGAGCTTCGCGCGAAGACGGTCCACGAGCGCGGCTGGGGCCCGCTCCTCCGAAAGGGCGTGCAGCTCCGCTTCCACCGGACCCTCCTCGCCTCGCGCCAACGCGGAGAGCGTCCAGGCCTCGCGCAGTCTCTGGCGTTCGGCCTCCAGGGGTTCGGTTCCGTGATGGGCGTCCGCGTAGCGCTGGATCAACGCGATGGCGGCGCGGTTCTCCATGCCCTGGAGTCGTGCCAGCACGAACGCGTTCCGAGCCTCGACAAAGGCCGGACTGGCCTCACCGCTGGACTCCAGCAGGTCCGCGTGCGGCTCCGCCTCGCGGAGTTTTCCCGCGGCCGTCAGTCGGGCCAGCTCCGACACCGAAGGACGGATGAACAGGAAGCAACCCGTGAGCACGAGCGCGCAGCTCCCCGTCAGGCCGCTGCCGATCCAGTCGTGCCATCGGGCCGGGGACTTCGCGCCGCCGACGCGGCGTCGGCGCAGCCACGTCGCGGTCCACCACCAGGTGCCGGGCCAGAGCCCCAGGATCGCGAGCATCGCGAGGGCGCTCCGGGAGGGCTCCTGGTAGAAGGCGTGGCGCTCCGTGAACGCGGCGCCCAGGAAGGGCATCGCGAAGAAGCCGGCGATGGCCATGCCCAGCAGGGCCCAGAAGCGCCGGTGGAAGGGCGCTGTGTCGCGGGCCGCGGTGGGCTGGAGCTTCCGCCCCAGCATGTGGACGAAGCCCGTCCTGCCCGCGAACTCAAAACAGACAGTGGCGGAAGGGGCCTCGAAGACATCCAAGGTCTGGGAGAGGATGCGCCCGCGCAGTGGTTCAAGCTCCGGCTCCAGCGATGACCGGGCGGTGGGGAACCCCGCCGAACGGGCCTCCTCGCCAGGCATGGAGTCGGGCAGGGGGCCCGGGTGTTCGACGGAGGCCAGGGTTCGCGCGTCCTGCCATTGGAGGGCCCGGTTCGAATCCTCGAGCAGGCCCTTGTGCGCGGAGAGGGCCTTCGCATCCGGCCACGCGCGGACCTGGGTGCGCTGGACGGTCGTGACCTTCAACCACCGGCGAAGGGTTCCCGAACCCCGGCAGGGGCGGCAACCCACGAGCCCCTTGGAGCAACGAACGCACTTCTTGGTGCCATTGCCCCGGCAGTCGGAGCAGTTGACCATCCGGTAGCTCTTGCGAGCCCGGCTCATCCGCCGCCCCGAACCGCCGCAGCCGGAGCAGCTCGCGCGAAGGGACCCGCCGCAGGTGGGGCAGGTCACCTGTCCCGCGCCCTGGCAGCCACGACATTCCGCGAGGTGCGACGACTGCTCCGCCAGCGCCTCCGGGGACGCGCTCCACAGGTCCAGGGATTCGAGCTGGGGCGGAGCCCCGGCGTGAGCCTGCCGGCTCGTGTTCGCGCCGCCCGAGGAGGGCTCCTCCGCCCAGGTCCCGGTGCGGATGGCGTAGCGGGTGACGAGGCGCCCATAGCGGAGCACCGAGGTATCCACCCGGGTGAGCAGGTCCGCGAAGCCAGCGGGCCCCAGCCGCCAGCGCGCCCAGCGCACCGCGGCGTCCCGGGCCTTCTGTTCGATTCCATCCTCCAGCATCGTGCGGACTCCCCCCGGAGCGGTGGCGATGCGCGCCCGGACGGGGAGGATGGGACCGCGACGCGAGGCACCCGCCAATGCCCCAAAAGGGGGAGGCGGCCCCACGAAACGAAAAAAGCCCCGGAATCACTTGGGAAAGTGACTCCGGGGCTGCTTGATGGCCAGGGTCAGACTTGAACTGACTACCTGCGGATTATGAGACCGCCGCTCTAACCAGGTGAGCTACCTGGCCGTGAAGCCCGGCCCGTATACCGGGACGGAGCCGTGACCGCAAGAACTTCGGACGGGGCTGGGCCCCCTCGCTGACAGCCCCACGGGGAGCCGCGGCGGGACCGTCCGCCGTGCCGGCCCGGCGACCTGGCCGGGGTCCATGGCGGCCAGTCGCCTAGAATGGGCGTCATGCCCGTCCCCGACTACCAGTCCCTGATGCTCCCGCTCCTGGAGCGGCTCGCGGATGGACAGGAGCACCTCGTGCGCGAGGTGCGCGAGGAGGTTGCCCTCGCCCTGCGCCTCTCCGAGGCGGAACGCACGGAGCTGCTCCCCAGTGGCAAGCAGGCCGTCTTCGACAACCGGCTCGGTTGGGCCAAGACCTACATGGACAAGGCGGGCCTGCTCCGTTCGGTCCGCCGTGGCGTGTTCCAGATCACCGAACGCGGCAAGAACGTGCTCGACCAGAAGCCCGCGGCCCTCGACACGGAGGCGCTGCTGCGCTTCGACGGGTTCAAGGACTTCGTCACGCGCGGCACCGAGGGGGACGTGGCCGACGCATCCCGGACCGCCCTGGACGTGCCTGTCGACTCCGCGGCCATCACCCCCGAGGAGGCGCTGGAGCGTGCCTACAAGGACCTGCGCAAGAAGACCGAGGCGGAGCTGTTGGCCGCGACGCTGCAAGCCAGTCCCCGCTTCTTCGAACGGCTCGTGGTCGAACTGCTCGTGAAGATGGGGTACGGCGGCTCCCTCGAGGACGCGGGCAAGGCGCTGGGCGGCAGCCACGATGGCGGCGTGGACGGGATGATCAAGGAGGACCCCCTGGGCCTCGGTGTCATCTACATCCAGGCCAAGCGCTGGCAGAACACCGTGGGTCGTCCCGACGTGCAGGGCTTCGCGGGGTCGCTCGAAGGGGAGCGCGCGCGCAAGGGCGTCTTCATCACGACCTCCAGCTTCTCCAAGGAGGCGCGGGAGTACGTGGCGCGCATCGACAAGAAGATCGTCCTCATCGACGGCGCGCGGCTCTCGGGGTTGATGTTCGATTTCGGCATCGGCGTGAACGCGGTGGGCTCCTACGAACTCAAGCGCGTGGACTCCGACTTCTTCTCGGAGGAGTAGACTCACCGCCATGTCCCCCGTCACCTTCCGTTACGCCACCGTCGCGGACCTGCCCGCGATCCTCAAGCTGCTCGCGGATGACGCCATCGCGCGAACGCGCACGGGCTACACCGAGCTGCCGGTCCCCGCCGTGCGCGCCGCGTTCGATGAGATCTCCGCCGACCCGAACAACGAGCTCATCGTGGGCGAGCGGGATGGAGAGATCCTCGCCACCTTGCAGCTCACGTACATCCCGGGCCTGAGCCAGGGCGGGATGCGTCGCGCGCTGGTGGAGGCCGTGCGCGTGCGCTCGGACCTGCGGGGACAGCGCATCGGCGAGGCGTTGATGCTGGATGCGATGGAGCGCGCCCGGGCGCGGGGCTGCGGCGTGATGCAGCTCACCACCGACAAGCGCCGCCTCGATGCCCATCGCTTCTACAAGCGGCTGGGCTTCGAGGCGAGCCATGAAGGCATGAAGCGCCCGCTCTGACGCGGGGCTCGGGCCTACTGCTGCGGCTGGATGGCGGCCGGATCCATCCAGAAGCTCTCCCACTGGTGCCCGTCCAGGTCCTCGAAGCTGCGCTGGTACATGAAGCCCTGGTCCATCTTCTCCTTGCTCTCCTTCGCGCCCGCCGCCAGCGCCTTCTCCAGCAGCGCGTCCACCGCGGCCCGGCTCTCCGCCGTCAGGGCGATGATGACCTCGGTGGACTTCTTCGCGTCCGCGATCTCCTTCTTGATGAAGCTCTTGAAGAAGGGCTTCACCAGCAACATCGCGTAGATGTCCTCGGTGATGACCATGCACGTCGCGTTGTCGTTGGTGAACTGGGCGTTGAACCTGTAGCCCAGCTTCGTGAAGAACCCGACCGCGCGATCCAGCGACTCGACGGGGAGGTTGACGAAGATCTTCGTGCCCATGGTGTGTCTCCTTCGAAAGGGGATGAGGCGAACGTCGCCTTCACCCTCACGACGAACGTGCGCGCACGGGATCGACACCGGATTTATTTTCCCGGCCTCCGCCGCTATCCACCTGGAATCACAACAGCTTCCCGGGGTTGAGGATGCCCAGCGGGTCGAGCGCGCCCTTGATCGCCTGGTGGAGGCGCAGCGTCTCCGGGCCCAGCTGGGAACCCAGGAACGCGCGCTTGAGCGACCCAACGCCATGCTCACCCGTGATGGTGCCCCCCAGGTCCAGCGCCGCGCGCAGGATGTCGTCGAACGCGGCCTTCGCCCGCGCCAGCGCCTCGGGGTCCTTCCGGTCGAAGACGACGGTGGGGTGCATGTTCCCATCGCCCGCGTGGCCGAACGTTCCAATGACCACCGCGTGCCGCTCCGCGATGCGCTCGACCGCCTCCAGCAACTCCGGGATGCGTGAGACGGGAACGCCCACGTCGTCCAGCAGCGTCGCCCCGCGCTGCTCCAGCGCGGGGAAGGCGAACCGGCGCGCGCCCATGAGCAGCTCGCCCTCCGCCTCGTCCGCGGTGTTCATCACGAAGGTCGCTCCGGCCCGCTCGCAGGCGGCCACCATCGTCCCCAGCTCCTCCTCGCCCTGCGCGCCGCCCGCGTCGGAGCGCGCCAGCAGCAGGGCCGCGGCGTCCACATCCAGGCCCATGGGCTTCCAGGCTTCGACGGCGCGCACGGTGGTCCGGTCCATCAACTCCAGCAGGGAGGGGCGCGTCCGCTCCATGATGTCGCAGACGGCCGTGCCCGCGGCCACGAGCGTGGGGAACGCGGCCACGAGCGTCGTCGCCTTCGGGGGCCGGGGGCGCAGCCGCAGCGTGGCCTCCGTGAGGATGCCCAGCGTGCCCTCGGAGCCGACGAAGAGCCGCGTGAGGTCATAGCCCGCGACGTTCTTCACCGTGCGCCCACCCGTGCGCACGACGGAGCCGTCCGCGAGCACCGCCTCCAAGCCCATCACCGCGTCGCCCGTCACGCCGTACTTCACGCAGCACAGGCCCCCCGCGTTGGTCGCGAGGTTGCCGCCAATGGACGAGAACTCCCAGCTCGCCGGATCCGGCGCGTACCAGAGGCCCGCTTCCGCCGCGGCGGCCTTCACCGCGCCATTGAGCGCCCCGGGCTGGACCACCGCCAGAAGGGCACGCCGGTCCACCTCCAGGATGCGGTTCATCCGCAGGAGCGACAGGACGATGCACCCCTCGCTGGCGTTCGCGCCCCCGGACAGGCCCGAGCCCGCGCCCCGGGCCACCACCGGCACCCGCAGGGCCGTGGCGACGCGAAGCACGGCCTGCACCTCCGCCGTGGAGGCGGGCCGCACGAGCACGCGAGGCATGCCGGAGGGGGCCCACTCCGCCTGATCGTTCCGGTGCGCCGCGAGCACGTCCGGGTCGGTGACAAGGGACTCCGCCGGCAACACCCTGGAAAGCGCCTGCACCACGTCGTCCGACACGAATGCCTCCCGGTCCCAGGGATGAACGCAGGGCAGGGCACCCGTCATCCATCCCCCATCCAGGGCCCAGCTTGCCGCAGGTCCGCGGCCTCCGCCCCAGGGACGACAACCCCGAGTCCGCGAAGTGTCACTCACGCGGGGGGAGGGTCGGCCTCGCTGTGCGCAGGCGCGGTCGCTCGTGGGCGCCCTTCAGGTCGTCGAGGAACCAGGCCCCCTTCGCCAAGGGGGGCCGCGGCTCGGCGTGCGGATGCTGGCCCCACTCCAGGGGTCATGAAACAATCCGTAACACCGCGGGTTCGAATGGCACGGTTCGAGGAGGCGGTACGGCGGATGAGACTCCTGCTCGTCGAAGACGAAGCGAAGATGGTGCTCCTTCTCCGCCGGGGCCTGGAGGAGGAGGGGCACTCCCTGGACGTCTGCTCGCGAGGGAGCGAAGCGCTCGCATTGGGCCACCCGGAAGACTACGACGTCATCGTCCTGGACTGGTCGCTTCCGGACACCGACGGCATGACGCTGCTCAAGGGCTGGCGCGAGGCGGGCGTCCGCACTCCGGTGCTGATGCTGACGGCGCGAGGCACCACGGCGGACAAGGTGCTGGGGCTGCGCTCGGGCGCGGATGACTACCTGGTGAAGCCCTTCGACTTCGAGGAGCTGCTGGCGCGGCTGGAGGTGCTGCGGCGCCGGGGCGAGGCGAAGGAAGGCGTGGTGCGCATGGGGGAGCTGGTGTTGGAGCCCGGCCGCCGGCTGCTGCGCATGGGGGCTCGCGAGGAGTCGCTCACCGCGCGGGAGTTCGCGCTCTTCAGCGCGCTCGTGCGCCATCCTGGTGAACCGCAGGTGCGCGCGCGGCTGATGGAGCAGACGTGGGGGCCGGACTTCGACGGCAGCGCCAACGTGCTCGACGTGTACGTGGGCTACCTGCGCGCGAAGTTGGAGCGCCTGGATGCCGCGCACGTGGCCATCCGCTCCGTGCGCGGCGTGGGCTACAAGCTCGTGGTGGAGTCCTCCGGGCGGCCCGTCGCGTGAGGCTGACCCGACGCCTGTGGCTGCTCGGGGCGCTCTTGCCCTCGCTGGCAACGTTGGGGGCGCTGCTCGTGGCGGGGCAGCTGTTCCGCGCGGACCTGGAGAGCTCGCTGGACCGGGCCCTGCTCGCCCAGGCGGCGGTGGAGAGCGTGAGCCTCTTCGACGGGCCGGGGCAGAAGGTGCACCTGCACATGGCCGTCTCACCGCTGGTGGAGCAGGTGCGTCCCTTCGCGCCCCAGGGCTACCTGTATCAGTCGGATGGCAAGCTGGTGATGCGCTATCCACCCATCGCCGAGGGCGCTCCCGAGGAGCCGCGCCGTGTGCCGGGCACCCACGAGGGGCCTCCCGTCCTCTCCACGCGGGTGGCACGGGATGGGAGCCGCTGGCGCGAGGTGATGGTCAACGTGTCCTCGCCGCAGGGCGAGTGGTACGGGCTGCGGTTGCTGGCGTCGCTGGGGCAGGTGGATCGCTCGGTGGACTCGTATTTCCGTCTGGCGTTCTCGCTGGCCGCGGTGACGGGGCTGTTGCTGCTGGGCGTGCAGACGCTCCAGGCGCGGCGGCTGTCGCGGCGGTTGGCGGCCATCCGGCTGAACCTCGAGCGGCTTCGCGAAGGGAACCTCACTCCGCCCACGGAGGCCGACGCGGGGCAGGATGAGATTGGCCAGTTGAGCGCGGCGCTCGCGGAGGCCACCGCCCGGGTGCGGGGCGCGCGCGAAGCGCAGGAGCGGCTGATCGCGAACGCCGCCCATGAGCTGCGCACGCCGCTGGCGCTCATGCGCACCAGCATGGACCTGGGGCTGCGGCGCGAACGGAGTCCGGAGGAGCTGCGAGACGCGCTCCAGGACGCGAGGTCGGAGGTGGACCGGCTGGCGCTGCTCGCGGACACGCTGCTGGACATGGCCACCGCGGGGCGCGGCTCGTGGGACCGGAAGAAGGGCGACCTGTGCGCGCTGCTGACGCAGGCGGTGGAAGGCTCCCGCGCGGAGGCCGAGCGTCGCGGCCTGCTCGTGCACCTGGAGGCCCCGGACCGCGCGGAGGCGTGGTTCGACGCGGGCAGCCTGCGGCAGGCGGTGGACAACCTGCTGGGCAACGCGCTCAAGTTCTCACCCCGGGGTGGGGAGATCCACGTCCGGCTGACCCTGGATGGTGTGCTCCACCGGGTGAGCGTCGCGGACGCAGGCCCGGGCATTCCCCCGTCGGATCATGTCGCGGTCTTCGAGCCGTTCCATCGCGTGGCGAGCGCGGAGGCCATGCCCGGCGTGGGGCTGGGCCTCGCCATCGTCCAGGAGGTCGCGCGGCGCCACGGCGGCCGGGCCTACGTGGCACCCGAGGTGAGGCGTGGCACCGAGATGGTGCTGGAGCTCCCCACCGCGCCGCGAGCCGGCACGTGACGCTCAGGGCGACAGCGGAATCCAATCCGACGCGGCCACGAGCCGACCCGTCGCCGCGTCCATCTTCGCGAGCTGGGCGCCTTGCACGCCCACCCGGCGGTTCGCGCCGAAGCTGACGGGTGGCGACACCCCCGTGTCGAAGTCCCGCAGGGCCTCCAGTTGCAGCTGAAGGCCCGCGCGTGTGAGGTCCGCGCCCGCGCGGGTCACGGCCTCCACGAACACCCGCGCCGCCGCGTAGGCACCCAGCTGGAACGCGGGATGCGCCGGCTTCAGGCCATGGCGATCCATGAACGCCGTGAGCACTTCCATGTCGGGCGCGCGCGCGCCCAACCCGACGGGGGACAGGAAGGTGAGGCGCCCGTCCATGAGCCCCGGCAGCCGTGGATCCGCGAGCGTCGCGGGCGCGAACACCGGGACGCGGAGCGAACGCGCCTCCAGGGATTTCAGCAGCGCGCTCAGGCCCTCCGGGGTGCCCGTGTACAGCACCGCGAAGGGCGGCGTGGCCGCGGTCCGCTCCACCGCTGACGCCGCGCCCCAGTCGAGCGGAGGGGCCAGCTCCCTGCGCCCCGCCTCCGCGCGCACGGCCTCCCACCATGCGCGGCCGGCCTCATCCCCTGGGTGCACCACCGCGAGAGGCTGGCGGCGCAGCTCCGGCTCGGACGTGGCGGCCAGGTGCTGCACGGCGATGCGCGCCAGGGCCGAGGCCTCCGGATAGAGAAAGAAGACCGGGCCCTCCTCCGGGAGCGGTCCGGAGTCCAAGGGCAGGGGGAGCACCAGCGGCACGCCCTCGCGCTCCAACCGCGTATCGGACGCGAGCCGCGCGGGCCGGACGCTGGCCACCAGCGCGAAGACGTCCCGGTCCAGCAGCCGCGCCGTCGCGTCCGCGCCCTCGGAGGACGCGGCCGTTGCGTACAGCGCCGCGTCGTCCTCCACCACCAGCTCCAGTCGGCGCCGGAAGATGCCGCCCCGGGCATTCACGTCCGCGAACACCGCGCGCACCACCGCCTGGACCTCTTGTCCCACTGGCCCCAGGCGTCCGCTCAACGGCAGCGCCGCGCCCACCGTGAGCGTCGTCGAGGAGAGGCCGGGGTCCGTCGCCACGTCCAGCGCCTGGAGGTACGCGAGCAGCGCGTCCGCATCCGCTTCCGCGAGCTCGTAGCGCGGCATGGCCACGCCCAGGGGCCGGCCGCTGGCGGAGGTGCCCTCCGTGATGGCGCGCAGCAACGTGGCGCGGGTGTACGCCGGTCGCGAGCGGTCCACGGTGTCCTCCAACCCCCGCGCGCGCGCATGGTGGAGCGAGCCAGGCGTGATGTCCGGCACCTCCACGCCACCCTCGCGGCTCCCCCGGCCGGAGGGCCCATGGCAGCGGGCGCACGCGGCGACGGCCCCCTCCAGCTCCACGCGCTCCGGGCCCAGGAAGCCCGTGAGCGCCGCGCCGTGGGGGGACTGGCCCTGCTGGAAGAGCCCGCGCCCCTGCTTCAACCCGGCGGGCGTGACGGCCGGGCGCGGTGCTTCGCGCTTGCATGCGGACAGCAGCAGCGCCGCCACCAGCGCGAACCTCGCGCTCCACCGGAGCACGCCGTCATGCCCCCTCCCACCACCGCGCATCCGCCGCATGCAGCGCTCCCTCACTTCGGATCGTTCAGGTGTTCCACCGCGGCGACGATGTTATCGGCCATCGCCATGGCCGGCGACTTGACCCACATGCCGGTGGCCGCATCGCCAATGAGCAGCGTGGTGTTGTGCTCGTCAGGCTTCTCCGCGTAGCCGCCGAGCTTCTTCAGCACGAGCGTGATGTTCTCCCGCGAGCCCGTGAGGAAGTACCACCCTGGCTGGGCACCGAACTTCTTGGCGAACTTCGCCAGGCTCTTCGGCGTGTCGTTCGTGGGGTCCACCGAGAGCGTGAGCATGTGGAGGTCCTTGCCCATGCGCCCCGCGAGCTTCTTCTGCACCTCCGCCAGGTGCTGCGTGATGGGGGAGCACGCGCCCTTGCAGGACGTGAAGGCGAAGTTGATGAGCACCGTCCGGCCGCGCACCAGGTCCTCGTAGAAGCGGTGGGTCTTGCCGTTCTGATCCACCAGCTCCGTGTTGGTGAAGTACTTCGCGGCCGCGGCGTCCTGGGCGGCGGTGCCGTCCAGGGCCGTCAGCTCGGAGGGGGCGGCGGAGGAGGCCTGGGCCTCGCGCAGGGCCTCCACGATTCGCGAGGGACTGCCCAGCCCGTCCACGCGGGTCCACTTGTTCGTGAGCGCGTTGCCGATGAGCACCAGCGGCCGGTGCGACTCCTTGTCCGGCACGTACCCGCCCAGCGCCACCAGCGCCTCCTTCACCTTCGCGGGCTCTCCGGTGAGGAAGGACCAGTCCGGCCCGGGGTGGAAGGGCTCCGCGAACTTCGCCAGCCGCTCCGGCGTGTCGTTGTTCACGTCCAGCGTGATGGAGATGAAGCGCGCGTTGGACTTCTCCCCCAGCTCCTTGCGTGCGCGCGCGAGCGTGGCGGTCATCGGCGTGCAGATGGTCTTGCAGCGCGTGAAGATGAAGTTGATGGCCACGGTCTGTCCGCGCACCAGGTCCGTCCACAGCTTCACCTGCCGGCCATGCTGATCCACCAGCGGGACGTCCGGCACCGTCACCTCCAGCGAGCCCGGGGCCGGCGCCGCGGCCGGAGCGGGCAGGGGAACGCGGACGTCCTCCTGCGCGCGGGCGAACGGCGCGCACGTCAGCGCCAGGGCGAACAGCGCCTGCTTCAGGGAGGGAGGCATCATGGTGCGGACTCGGAGGTGAGGGCGGCCGCGAGCGGGGGCGACACGCCGAGGGTGAACGTGGGCAGGCGGCCCAGGTCGACGCCCCGGCCCTCCACGCCCACCACGAACTTGTACTGGCCTTCGGTCGGCGGATTGAAGTCGACCTCGAAGACGCCGTCGGACACGCGGCGGGGTTCGGTGCGCACCTGCCAGGTGCCGGGCGTGCGGAACATCAACACGCGGATCTCCTCCGGGGCCACCGCGGGCTGGCCCGCGCCGGCCGTGGGCTCCAGGCGGAAGCGCAGCGGCGCCGTCTGGCCCGGCGCGTACATCCGCTTGGCGTCGAACTCCGGCGTGAGCTTCAGCGGCAGCGTCCTCGCGAAGGAGGCATCCACGGGCACCTCGCCGACCTTCCACTCCAGACACGCCACGACGCGGGGGTTGTCCAGCAGCACCTGGACGTCGTAGGTGCCGTTCTCGCGCACGCTGCCCCGGGCGGTGAAGACGCCGGGCTCCACCTCGCGCAGCGAGCGATCCAACACCTTCACCGCGCGCGGCTCGCGGCCGTAGTTCAGGTGGGTGCCGCGCGGGGCCATCATGCCTTCCTGGTAGAGGAACAGCGCGCGGTCCGCGTTGCCCGCGGCGATGACGCCGTTGCCCTCCGGCAGTGGCGCGATGGGATCCGAGCGGCCCAGCACCCGGGCCTCCGAGGCGGGCCGCTGCCCCATGGTGACGCGCACCAGCGCGGGCGTGCCCGTGCCCTCCAGCGTCTTCAGCTCCACCAGCGTCACCCGGCTGTCCGTGGTGTTGCGCACGTAGGCGAACGCGTCGGTGAAGACGACGGAGTCCGGCGCGGAGAAGCCGGGGAGCGTGTGGGCCACCTGACTGGTGGCCGCGTCCACGATGTCCACGGTGTCGGTGTCCTTGTGCACCAGGAAGGCCCACCGGCCGGTGTTGTCGAAGCGCAGCGCGTCCAGGCTGCCCTTCACCGGAATGCGCAGGGACACCTCGCGGCGGGTGGTGTCCACCACCAGGACTTCATGTGCTCCAGGCCGTGCGACGAAGAGCGCCCGGGCCACGTCACTCCAGGCCAGCTCGGTGACGCCCGTCCCCACCTCCACCCGGCCCAACACCTCTCCAGAGGCCGTGTCCAGGGCCGTGAGGACGGGGGCCTCACGCGCCGAAACCCACGCGGTGCGCCCGCTTTCGGAGAAGCCGAACGCGTGCGGTCCCGCCCCCACATCCACCGGATCGCGCACGGAGTGCGTGGGCGTGTCGATGATGGTCACCGTCCCGTCGCCGTCGTTGCTCACCCAGGCGGTGAGGCCGTCCGGGGCCAGCGCGATGCGGCCCGGCTGCCGGCCCACGTGCAGGGGGCGCGTCACCACGAAGCGCTGCGCGTCCACGACGGACACCGTGTCCTGCCCGGGCAGCGTCACGTACAGCGCGGAGCGGTCCGGCAGCAGCGCCCAGTCCGCCGCGGCGCCGCCCACGGACACCAGGTGTTGCAGCTTGGTGCGGTCGAAGGCGATCTGCGGGTTGATGACCGACACCGTCTGGTCGTGGTTGAGCGTGAGGAACCAGTACGCGTTGAAGTCCACGTCCGCCTGCGCGGACAACAGGCCACCCAGATAGGTCTTCACCTGCGTGCGGCAGGCCGCGTCGTCCGGCGCGGCCTCCCCTGGGGGACGCAGCCGCATCCACGCCAGGGGCCGGCGCCCCGTCAGCGGCTCTCCCGTCCGGGCATCGGCGAGGGTGACGCGCGCGACGGCCTGGAGCGGCGAGCCCTGTTCGGTCTCCACCGGTCGGGGCGTCAGCGTGAGGCCGAACGCGAGCGACACCCCGTCGCGCGTCACCTTCACGGGGGCCGCGGTGATGGGCGCTGGTGGGGCGCGCGAGGGGACCGGCGCGGTGGGTGACTCAGGCGCGGCGGGGGCACGCCGCAAGAGGAAGTGTCCGCCCGCGGCGATGAGGCCGGTGGACAGCAGGCCGGCGATGGCGAGGACGTAGGGCTTGCGCATGGGGCGGCTCGAAGCGGTGCTGCCAGGGAAGGAAAGGGGGCGGCGCGAGGGGAAAGGAACCTTCCACCGCCGCGCCGCCCAAGGTGTTGCCAGGAGCGCCGGGACTACTCCACCCGGAACACGCCCCACAGACCGCCACTGCTCCAGAGGAAGCTGGGCATGTCTCGGTACAGGTAGTCACCCGGGACGCCGTACGCACCGCCCGCGCCGTACTCGGGGACGATGTTCCAGTGGTGCATCACCGACGAGCCTCCCTGGGTGGACACGATGGGCGAGCTGGGGTTGGGTCCCATCACCCGCGACTGCATGCCCGCGGCCCAGGGGTTTCGCGACCACTCCGCGCCGTGGATGCTGAAGGCGTGCTGCCGCGAGTGGCCCGACGGCTGCCCCACGCGCCAGCGCAGCGGCTCGCCCACCTTGGCGGTGAACACCGGCGTGGCCGGGTCTCCGTACACGCTGGTGCTGAGGATGGACGTGAGGTCGTAGTTGTTCGTCTGCTCAGGGGGCGTCTGCGGCGGCACGCCCAGGCGGGCCCAGAGCGGTTCGGTGCGGTAGTTGAACCCCTTCTGTCCGGTGTCCTGCGAGTCGTCGATGCCGTTGGTGTTGCGCAGCGCCGTGCCGCTGTTCAGGCCACTGGTGTTGGTGTCCTGGAAGCGGGTGTTGTCCGTGTGCAGGCCCAGGTCGTCCTGGTAGAGCAGGACGAACTCCCGGAACGTCTGCTTGCTGCCGTCCTTGCGGGTGTAGCGCACGCGCGCCTGCGCGTCCGTGCCGGTGTCCGCGCTCCAGTCCGCGTCCGCGGGCTCCACGACGAGCGCGCCGATGGAGCCGTGCATGCCGTGGTTCACCACGTCCGCCATGTTGCGCAGGTTGATGATGCCGAACTCCGTCGGCGTCACCATGCCCACCGGGAACGGAGCCGTCCACGGGGAGCTCTTGAACTCGCCCGCGTACCAGCGATAGGTGCGCGTCGTCCCAGGCGCCACCGTCTGCTGCGCGTTGAGGCCCACGTTCGCGCCGTCATCCGTGTTCACGTCCACGTTGACCAGCTGCGGGTGCAGCGACACGTGGTTCGACATCCGCGTCTGGTTGACGTTGAAGCTGGACGTGATGGCGGAGTGGTGCGCCCACACGTCCTTCTTCGTCAGCGCCGTCGCCGGCAGCCGGTTGGTGAGCACCACCTGCACGCACTCACCGGCCCGCGCGCGGAGGATGAGCGGCTCCGGCGCGCGCTTGCCCAGCTTCAGGTCGGACAGGTACTCGTCGCGGGCGAAGATGATCGCGTCCGGATCATAGAGGCCGTACTTGCTGTTGTAGACCAGCCTCCCGCCGGGCAACCAGTTGCGCGCGTCGATGGCCGACACCGTGTAGAGCCGCACCGGCGCGTTGCGCGGACACGAGTCGATCTTCACCGGCTTGATGCCCAGCTTGCCGGTGCTCTCGTACTGGAGCACCAGGTCCGGGTCGATCTTCATCATCGCCTCGCGAGCCTCCAGGGCGAACGTCACGGTGCGCTGCTTCACGTCCTCGCCCTTGTCGTTGGTCTCGAAGGAGGGCTGGATGGTCTCGTCCGACTCGCTCAGCCGGGGCAGGCCGGAGCGCGCGGGCATCTCCAGCAGCTCCACCGGGGGATAGGCCTGGAGCTGCTCCTTGCCTCCCGCCGACACCGCCAGGTCCAGCCGGGGGTTGAAGTCCACCGCCAGCATCGCCACGTCGCCCAGCGTGCGCAGGCCCTTCTGCTTGTGGCGGTAGGTGCGCATCAGGCCCCACATGCCGTTCCAGAGGTCGCCGTTGGACGCGCTCATGTACATGTAGTCCGCCGTCTCGTACGTGCCGCCGATGGCGGGCAGGCCGCCGGTCAGCTCGAACTCGAAGTGTTCGGAGATGCCAATGGCCTGGGCGTTCTGGAAGCCGCTGTTCGGGTCGCCGCCCTCGCGCAGCCACTTGTGCCCGTGCAGGTTGAAGCTGTGCTGCTCCTCCTGCGAGCCCTGGACCAGGCGGATCTTGATGCGGTCGCCCTCGTAGCCGGCCATCAGCGGCGTGTACGGGTCGCCGTGGATGTCCGAGCGGAAGACGTTGGACATCTCACCCTCCTTGGTGCTGAGCAGCTTGCGCGTGCCGCAGCGCGTGGAGCGCTTGGAGATGCGCAGCGGGATGGGCTCGTTGCGGTAGTTGACCATCATGCCGCCCGGATCCGCGGCGCTGATGGCCTCCGGCATGGGGGTGGTCTCGAAGCCGACCGCCCAGGGCAGCGCGTCCTCTTTGTAGTTGGGAGGGTTCACCGGCTGGCCGCACTCGTCCAGCAGCGGGTTGTAGTCCATGAAGCCCAGCGCGAACTCGCGGAAGCTCTCCGCGGGATCCGCGGTGATGACGTCCGCGCGCCAGCTGGTGGGGCCGCCGTCCGCCACGCGCGAGCCGTAGTAGATGCCGGTGCGCGGGTCGCGCCACTTGGAGCCCTTGGGCTCCACGATGAGCGCGCCGAAGAAGCCGTGCTGCTGGTGCGACGAGGGGCCGAAGTGGTCGTGCGTGAACACGGTCTCCAGCGTGCGCTTCGCCGACTGGTCGTCCGCCCACCAGCGCTGCACCGTGGTCTGCGCCGTGAGCGGCGCGCGGCTGACGCGCGGGTGCGAACCCAGGGCGGGGACCGAGAGCGTCACCCGGGTGCCCGTCTCGCTGACGTTGCCGTCCGCCGCGAAGGCACCGCCGGCGGCGTTGGCCAGGTGGATGCGTTCAGCCACGGTGTCGGAGGACAGCGTGCCGTCCTCGTAGTTCCACCCATTGCCCGCGCCGTCCGCCGCCGTCACGTCGAACTTCACCAGGTGGATGTGCTGCCCGATGACGTCCGTGGGGGTGTAGATCTGGAACGCGTCCGGCTCCAGGTGCTTGGGGATGAGGTTCGTCGAGTAGAAGTTGATGCACTCGCCGGACTCGGCCCGGAAGAAGAAGGGCTCCGGCGGACGCAGGCCGTCCTGGGTCGCGGGCACGTCCTCGTTGAGGACCATCAGCCGGGCCTGCGGGTCATGCCACCCGGCGCGGTTGATGCGCTGCATGTCGATCTGCAGGTAGGTCGCGCGGTAGTTGCGCACGCTCGCGCCGGCCGGGCAGGGGTCCGCGAAGGGCGCTCCCGCCACCGGCTTGCGGCCGTTGACGGTGAACTTCCCGGAGGAGCCCTGCGGCGTGTAGGCCGCGTAGCCCGCGGCCGTGTCGCCGTAGAGCGTGGTGACGCTGGAGGCGTTGGGGAACTCGCCCGCGTGGAACGCCATGGCGTTCTTCTCCAGCCGGGTACCGTCCTGGGGCAGCAGCTTGATGTTGAGCGCGCTGGGGTCCACGTCGAAGCGGCCGGAGACGCCGTACGCCACGGTGCCCACGGCGCGCGTGACGATGTGGCGGGGCAGGCCGCCGTCGTACTCCAGGTCCAGCGGCGCCTGCGGCGCGCGGCGGCCCGTCATGCCGGCGATATAGAAGGGGTAGCCGGGGAACGCCGGGCGCGTCGCGAGGTTGCCGCTGCCGTCCGTGACGACCGTGTCCGCGTAGGTCGGCATGGGCGGCATCGGGCGGTTGGGCAGCGGGATGACGGCCGGGTTGGGCGTGCCGTTCTTGATCTCCGCGTCAGGCAGGAGGCGGTCGGACGTGCCGGCCTCGAAGACGTCATGCACGCGCCACAGCGCCCACATGCCCTGCGCGAAGTGCGGGTACAGGTGGCAGTGGTGGATGGAGTCGCCCACGGTGAAGTTGCGGTTGCCGGAGCCGCCGTAGTTGATGTCGTAGGTGAACGTGGAGCCCGGCCCGATGGTCTGCGAGTCCAGGTAGTTGGAGGTCTCCACGCTGGGGGAGTACTTCCACTGGTGCGCGTGCAGGTGGAAGACGTGCGTCTCCGCGGGGCCCGCGTGGATGTTGCGGATGCGCACCGGGTCGCCCAGGTAGCTGTGGTGCACGTTGGTGGGGTCGTCCGGGTAGAGCGCCTGCGTGGCGCGGCCGGCGGCGTCCTTCTCCACGTTCATGGCCGGGTCGCCGTTGGCCCACGACTCCAGGAAGAACTCCTCGTACTCACAGGTGACGCAGTCCTTGGTGGGGCCGATCTTCGCGCGGTTGGCGAGCAACTCCGCGCCCAGGCCGGCCACGCCGTAGTTGATGCCGAAGCCGTCGCGCACGCTGTGGAACGTGGGGTTCCACTCCAGCTCGTCGAAGGCCTGAACCGCCTTGATCTCGTCGTGGTAGATGGCGGTGAACTCACGGAAGCTGCCCGTGTCGCGCGACGTGCTCGTCCCCACCACCGTGCTCGAATAGTCGGTGATGAGCGCCTCCAGGTCGCCGTGGCGGATCTTGTTGGTGCTGTCGAGCATGGCCAGCACCGGACGGCCCGAGCCATCCGTGGCCTCGTAGTCGATGATGGGCGTGCCGTCGGGATTGCGGGCCGTGGTGACGGCCTCCAGCGCCTTGGCGGTGACCTTGGAGCGGTACCAGCGCGCGCCGGGCGGCTCGACGTTGACCGCGCCGAAGAGGCCGTGGACCGTGGAGCCGCCGTCTCCCTGGCCGCCGAACGACGCGCCCATGCTGTAGAAGAAGAAGACGCCCTCGTGGTCCGCGTACCAGGTGTACGTGGTGCTGCCGCCGGGGCTCACCAGGCTGCTGGCGTTCTTGCCCACGTAGGCCCCGTCCGAGCTCATCGACAGGTATTGGAGCCCCTGCACATGGAGGGACGCGGTGCGCGTGGCGGGGGAGTCCTCGCGGTGCGTGTCGTCGAACTTCGCCTCGTCGCCCGCCCCGAACCAGATGCCGCCGATGGCGGTGTTCTCCAGCAGCGACGCGACGCGGTTGTACGTGGGCGTCAGGACCCAGGCGGGCAGCACCTTGCGCAGGAACGTCCAGCCGTTGTTGGAGCCCGAGGCCCGGCTCACGCCCGGCTGCGACTGGGACGGGCTGGGAATGGCGGAGCGCGTGGGCGCCAACATGTTCTGGAACTTGACCGTCAGACAGTCACCCACGTTGGCCCGCAGCGTGAGCGGGCGCGGGCGCTTGTCCGTCTTCAGCCGGACGTTGCCCGGCCCCATCTTGGACTTGCCGTTGATGGGCTCCACGTCGTCCAGGAGCGCGTACATCATGCCCGTGGGGTTGTAGGAGCCCAGGCGGTTGTAGGTGTAGACCTGATCGAACGCGACCACCTCCGCCAGGAGGGTCCGCTTGCAGGACGGAGAGGGGGGCGGGACGGGCGAGGGGAGGATCTTGTCCCGGAACGGCCCGTTGACGATCTGGATGCCCTGCGTGTTGGCACCCGTGGCCGTGGCGCCTTCCGGGGTTTGACCCGGCTCGCTCGACCCACAGGCCATCACGCCACTAAGCGCCGCGAACATCGCGGTTCGCCTGAACCTTGACGCAATGCTTCTCTGGTGGACTGGAAACAAGACGCCCCCTCGACGTTGCTCGATGCCATGGATGAGAGCCTTCTTCATGAGAAAGGCTCTCAGGATCCCCTCCCGCACAGGGAGGAATTGGATGAAACACAGACACACATGGAGTGTCGTCAGTTCACTAGGGGAGGTGGTGCCATGAAGTAAACAGTCCGCTCAACGCTCCGGATTTGTTGAGGCCGGGACAGAGGAAGTCGTCTTCTCTAAGAAGATTCAAAGGAAGATCCGGCCCGGTGGCGGATCCGCCAGGGCTCGGCCCATCCTGTGAAGTCAAGAAATGTCCGCAATACTCCGAGTGGCGACAACGTGACGCTCATCGAACGACTGCCTCCCAGGGACGGGGCGCTCCCCGTCCGGTTGGCGAGCCCGTTCCAACCGGGTCCTCCAGGCCCCTGGGGCCGCAGGGCGGCGGAGGCGCTCCAGCGGCGGCTGCTGCACGGGGCCACGCGCTGGGAGGCGCTGTGGCGGCCCGGGGGCGGCAAGATGTTCGGCGTGCTGGTGGTGGAGGCTCCTGGGGAGCGGCTGGGGTTCCTGAGCGCGTTCTCCGGGATGCTGGGGGGCGCCTGGAACGTGGAGGGCTTCGTTCCGCCGCTGTTCGATCCGGTGGCCCGCGACGCGTACTGGCCGGCGGGGGAGGCGGAGCTGGCCGCGCTGGAGGCGCGGCACGCGGCGCTGCTCCGGGACGCGGACGCGTTGCGCGCCCAAGGCACTCCGGCCGCGCCTGCGCTGCGGGAAGTGGACACCCTCCGCGCGGAGGTGGAGCACCTGCGCGCGGAGCGCTCGCGCGCGCTCTGGCGTCAGGTGACACAAGGGTATGTGATTCCCAACGCGCGGGGAGAAACACAGACATTGGCGGCGCTCTTCGCGCCACGGCCTCCGCCGGGCGGGGCGGGGGATTGCGCGGCACCCAAGCTCCTGGCGTATGCCTTTCGCCAGGGCCTGACGCCGCGGGTGCTGGCGGAGTTCTGGTGGGGCGCGCCGCCGCTGGATGGCCGCCGTGAGTCCGGCGCGTATTACCCGGCGTGTGACAACAAATGCGGCACGGTCCTGCCGTACATGCTTCAAGGGCTGGCGGTGGGCCCCGGGCCACCGCCTCCGTCCCCCATGGATGGGCCGCGCATCCTTCATGAGGACCCGTGGCTCCTCGTGGTCGACAAGCCGGTGGGACTGCCCACGCTGCCCGGCCGTCACGCGCCCTCGCGCGACTCGGTGCTCGTGCGCCTCCAGCCCCGGTTCCCGGACCTCAGCAGCGCGGGCTTCATCCAGGACCTGGAGCCCGAGTCCTCCGGCCTGGTGGCGATCGCTCGGGACGCCGCGACGCGGGCCGCGCTCCAGCGCCAGTTCTCCCGGGGTGAAGCGCGACAGCGCCATGTCTCCTGGGTCGACGGTCGTGTCGCGGGCGACTCCGGCGTCATCGACCTGCCGTTGCGGGGGACGACCCATGCGCCGCTGGAGGACTGCGTCGATGCGCGCCACGGCAGGCGGACCCTGAGCGCGTGGAAGGTCCTCGTTCGCGAGGATTCACGCACCCGGGTCGAGTGGGTGCCGGCGCTCCAGCTTCCCCAGTCGCTGCGCATCCATGCGGCGCACCGACTGGGGCTGGGACTCCCCATCGCCGGGGATGCGCGCTTCGGGAGGCCGGACGCCCGGCTGATGCTCCATGCCGAGGCCATGGACTTCGTCCACCCCCGCACCGGTCAACGGCTGGAGTTCACGTCCGCCGCGCCCTTCTGACCCCAACGAACCCCATCCCCGGGCTCCGTGCCCTGGCCCGGCGCCCGGCGGCGCGGCGTCCACCGCGCGACACCCGGTGACGGCCTTGTGTCCGCCGCGCCCGGCCCGAGCCCCGGGGACGTCGGATGCCGTGCACAGGCCCCGACCCCTCCTGACAGGTGCTTGCGCCGTCCCCGCGTTGCGCGCCATACCCCGGGCCTACGTGAAGCGGGGGGCGTCGTCGTGCTCGAACTCAAGCCGGAACCCGAAGCCTGGATGCCCCTCGCGGGCGAAGAGGAGCGCCACGCGCTGGATCACCCGTGGCCCGCTCCGGAGCAGGGCTGCGTGCGCTTCGTCGTCGACGATGCCTTCTTCCGCCTGGAGCATGACGCCCGGCTGGAGCTCTACCGCGACCTGGCGGAGCGGATGCTCGCCGTCTTCCGCGAACTCACTCCACCGGGCGGCTGGCTCTACGCGTTGGATCCGCAGCACCCCTGCTATCGCTTCTACCCGCACGTCCCCTTCGAGGCGGGCGCCACGCTCCAGGAGATGACCGGCCTCTACACCCGAGAGCACATGGAGATGGTGGAGCGAGGCATCCACCCGCCGTCCCTCAACGCGCGCTGGGCCATGGACGTCCACCCCGCGGGGGACCCGGAGCACCTCTTCGCGCCGCAGGACTTCCACTTCGTCTTCGCGGCGCGCTACCGCGTGGGCAACTTCGACGGCCTGGAGGCCCCGGGCCGGGGGCCCATCGAGACGGAGACCTACGAGCTGCTGGGCCCGCGCCTCATCGCCGCCGTGGAGCGCGATCCCCCGGCGCTCTTCCTGCGCTCCCGCAGGCTGGGCCCCGAGGATTGATGCCGGCCCGGAGGCGACCGTCGCGTCCATCCGGCGGACGGTGCCGCCGTGTCGCGCTCAGCGGAGCTCCTCTTCCAGGAGATCCCAGTGGGCGTCCACCCAGGAGTGGATGTAGCTCACCTCGCCCTCGAAGCCGTTGATGTCCGCGCGCCGGCTCCAGCGCGGGAAGTGGCGGTAGGCCTCGCCCCAGAGGGCTTCATCCCTCCGGGCCGCGCGGTCGACCTCGGCGGCGTAGGTGTCGATGAGCCCCTGGACGACGTCCCGGTGAAGCGAGGTGTGGAGCAGGGTGTGGAAGCGCTCTCGCAGGGGCTGGCGGATGGCCGGATCCTCCATCATCCGGGCGAACAGCCGGTTCTCTTCCGGGAACGTGGCCATCGGCCGAGGGGCCCGTCGCAGGGTGTTCCAGTCCTGTCCGAAGCTGGCATCCGTGTCCCACGGGATGTACCGCCATGAGCCCGTCGGCCCTTGCGCACGGAAGTGGTAGGCGTTCTTGGTCACGGAGTCGGACAGCGCCGCCAGGTGGGCCAGCATCCACCAGTCCTCGTAGTCCTCCACGCGCATCCAGGCGCCCCGCTCCGCGCGGAAGCGCTCCGGAGGGGCGTTCGCCACGAAGGCGGTGAGCTGCTCGATGCTGGCGTAGGCCTGGTCGCCCTTCTTGGGATCGCCTTCCTTCTTCTCATAGCCCTGATGCAGCGTGCTCTTGAGCCTGCCGACCTCATCCCACTGGGAGAAGTTCGCGCTCTTGTCCACGGCCTTGAAGAGCTCCCCTTCGGGATCCATCCCCTGCGCCGCCAGCGAGTGCCGGTCGACGTGGTCCACCACCGTGAAGAGCCCGTGATACTGCCCGTCCAGATAGACGACCGCGCTGAACGCCTTCACCTGGAGGTGTTCGGAGGACATCATGCTCCACAGGGTGAAGGTGAGCCGGGTGCGGATGTATGAGTTGTCATTGAAGGGGCTGATCAACGCCACCTTGCGCCGCCCGGAGAGCCCGCCCGCGAGCAGGGGTGCGTCGAGGGTCTGCCCATCGTCGAAGTCGAGCGTGAAGCTGCGCTTGGGGAAGGCCTGCGACGTTTCCCCGCGATAGCGGGCCCGGATGGCGTAGCAGCGCCCGCGAAAGAAGACGCGCGCGGGCCGGTAGTCGTCGTCGTCGGGCAGCGATTGCGCAATGTAGAGGTGGATCACCGGCAGCCCATCCTCCTCCTGCTCGAGCGCGGCGCCCGCCGTCCGCGTGCACTCGGGGACGTCGGTCGCCCAGGGGCTTTCAGGCAGGCAGGCTGACGTGGCCGCCTCCAGCGCCAGCGTCAGTCCCAGGGCCATGCGCAGGGACCCACGCCTCGCTCGTCCCATCCCCCCCGCCTCCTCGCCTCGAAGCCCGCCGCACCTTCGCCCCCGCACCAGGCTCCGGTGGGAGCCTGCCCTGGCTCAGGGCTCGAGGCGTTCGCCGTCCCTCCGCGCCCGGTCACGGCCGGTGCGACGGTGACCCCGCGGGCATGGCGGGCCTTTCACGGCCGGTGCGTGGGGAGCATTGCCGCCGGGGCGAAGGTGGGCAGCCCCCGCGGCCATGCCAAGGACGTCCTGGGGGGCAGGTCGAGCGACGGCGCGGGTCGGTGGGCTGAAAGCAGCCGGGCCTCAGGCCGGGCGCGGCACGGCGCGCGGGCGGGGCGCACCCTCGTAATACAGGCTGGCGTGTCCCTCGCGGTAGACAACCAGCACCCGGTCGTTCTCCTCCAGGAGCCCCGAGGTCGTCTGGGTGACCTTGCGGACCAGGGTGTCGAGCTGCGCCGGACCCTGCTTGCTGCTGGCCCGGACCGTGACGACTGGCATGCGGTGTCCCGCTCCTAGAAAGCCCTCCCGCGATTCACGGAGGGCGCCGCGTGTCATAGCCAACGGAACACTTCGTTGACAAGCGCGCGCTGCCATGGGGGATAGAGTCCCATGACGCTCCTCGCTCGCGCATTGCTGGTTATTTCGCTTGCCCTGGTTTCCACGACCGCGTCCGCGCAGTCGCGCGGGTCGAACGAACTGGAAGGTCACGTCTCGCCCACGGTCGCGTGGCTGCCGCGGGGGGTGTTCCTGGGCACGCAGCTGCGCAACGGCGCGGTCATCCCCAACCTGCACCTGACGTGGGAGTTCACCCTCTTCCAGGACCGCAAGGATGCGTGGATCGCCGTGCTGGACGGCGGGGTGGGGTGGGCGGCGTCCCTGCCCGACACCGCGCGGGAGGGCTTCGTGCTGCCGGTGACGTCCTACTACGAGCACACCGCGCAGCTGGGGTTCGGCTACCGCAACCACCTGCCCGGCAAGGCCCACTGGGGCTTCCAGGTGACGGGGGGCCCCACCTTCTACGGCGCCCATTTCACCACCCAGCCCGCGGACCGGCGCATCGCGGGCACCGTCCAGGGCCGCCTCCAGATTGGCTACCAGCTCCAGGACCTGGGCCTGGGGGTCGCCGTGGGCTACGCCGAGCCCTTCGGCCTGAAGAACCGCAGCTTCGCACGTGACTTCGTGGGTGGCGTGAACATCGGATTTTTCGCGGATTGGCGGTAGGGACCGGGTACACTCCGTGAGCGAGCGCGGACCGGCCGCCCGGTATGGGCGCCGGATGCCGCGTCCCCCTTCACGTCCATGGCAGAGCTGCTCAGTGCCCACGTCGCGCGTTACCTGCGCAACCGAGAGGAGTTCGAGCGGGGGCTCCCCGCCGGCATCCTCCTGTTCATGCCCGCCCTGGGCTCGGCTCCCTCCTCCGACCAGGAGGACTACCCGCTGCGCACCGTGACGAACGCGGGGCCGCCGACGCTCGGTCAGGACGAACCCATCGTCTTCCCGCTCGTCAAGTCCACGGGCAATGCCTTTGGCCGGGGCATCACCGTGGGGCGCACCGGCAACAACGACGTCGTCCTGGATGATGGCAGTGTGTCCCGGTTTCACGCGTGGTTTTCGCGGGACGCCGGGGATACCGGTTTTGTACTGACAGATGCGGGGTCGAAGAACGGTTCGTACGCGGCCGGAGGACGGCTGTTGCCCCGCAAACCCACGCCGGTGGGGGAGGGGATGCGGCTGCGCTTCGGGCAGGTGGAGGTCAGCTTCTACACGGCAGGCGGCTTCGCGCGCCTGCTGGCGGTGCGACTGCAACCCTGAAGCCTTGCCACGTCTTCGGCGGCCTGCGTAACGTGCGGAGTCACCCTCTAGGCACGGATGGGAGCGTTCGCGGTGGCCTTGACCACAGAAGCCTTCGGGCTGACCGATGTCGGCCGGAAACGGCAGCACAACGAAGACGCGATGATGGTGGACGCGTCGCTCGGCCTGTTCATGGTCGCCGATGGCATGGGCGGACACGCCGCGGGTGAAGTCGCCAGCGCGCGGGCCACGGAGGTCGTCAAGCAGCACATCGCGGCCAACCGGCACCTGCTCAAGGACCTGGCCCAGAACCCCACGGCGGACAGCCGCTCCGCGGCCGCCGCGCTGGTGGAGGTGGCGGTGCAGCGCGCGTGCGCGGACATCTACCGCGCGGCGATGACGGACGCCTCCAAGCGAGGCATGGGCACGACGTTCGTGTGCCTGGCGGTGGGGGGCAACAAGGGCGTCATCGGCCACGTGGGCGACAGCCGCGTGTACCTGGTGCGCCACGGCCAGTGCCACCGGCTCACCGAGGACCACACGCTCGTCGCCGCGCAGCTCAAGGCCGGCACCATCACCAAGGAGCAGGCGGCCACCTCGCAGTACCGCAACGTCATCACGCGCGCGGTGGGCATCCAGGAGTCGGTCCAGGTCGACACGCTCATCGTGGACCTGATGCCCGGCGACGTGTTCCTGCTCTGCTCCGACGGCCTGCACGGCTACCTCGAGGACGAGGAGATGCTCCCCCTCGTCGCGGGCCTGCAGCCCGGGGACCTGCCGCGCAAGCTCGTGGAGATCGCCAACGAGCGTGGCGGCAAGGACAACATCACCGCGGTGGTGGTGAAGGTGGCCGGCGACAGCGCGGCGCTCGCCAGCGAGGAGACGAGCGAGGCGCAGTCGCGCATGGAGGCGCTGCGGAAGATCCCGCTCTTCCGCCACCTCACGTACAAGGAACAGACGGCGGTGCTGTCCATCGCCACCACGCGCACCTACCCGGCGGGCCGGGAGATCGTCGTGGAGGGCCAGCCGGGCGAGGAGCTCTTCGTCGTCATCCGGGGCCGGGTCGCCATCGAGAAGAACGGCGTGGAGATCGCGGAGCTGCGCTCGGGCGGTCACTTTGGCGAGATGGGCCTCATCGACAACGCGCCCCGCTCCGCCACGGTGCGCGCCACGGAGCCCACCCGCACCATGGTCATCGCCCGCTCGGACCTGATGGGGCTGATGAAGCGCGAGGCCATCCTCGCGGTGAAGATGCTCTGGAGCTTCGTCCAGGTGCTGAGCGACCGGCTGCGCGCGACGAACTCGGAGCTGAGCGAGGCGCGGCAGGAGCTGGCCGTGGCCCAGGCCATCCAGCCGTTCGCCGAGGACTGAGCGGGACCCCCGGTGTCCGCTGGGGCGTCCTCAACAGGACGCTCCGGAATTTCCCGGGGGAAACCGTCGTTGGGGGGCCGGCCGGGGAGTAGGGTTTCCCCCCGCATCCGCATGCGCAAATGGCTCGTCATCGGAGTGGCCGCCGTGGTGGCGCTCGCCGCCATCGTGTGGGGGCCCCGGTGGGGCGCTGCGTCCGCGCGCTCCGTGTCGCCCGTTCCCGCCAACTCCATCCGCCAGGGGATGCCCGCGTTCAACGCGGTGGCGGTCTCGTCGGGGTCGCAGGAGGGGCTGACGCTCACCGGGCGCGTGCTGGACGGCGGTGGCAAGCCGGTGGCGGACGCGGAGGTGTCGCTCGCGGCCACGGCGGAGCGGACGCTGGCGGACGTGCGGTGCGATGAATGCGGGCAGGCGCTGCTGGCCTGCACCGCGCATGAGACGGCGCTGCACACGCGGGCCTTCTTCGAACAGCAGCAGGGCTTCCTCACGCCGCGCGCCACGGTGCGCACCGACGCGCAGGGGAGGTTCCGCTTCGAGCACCTGTCGGGCGTGTCCTTCTCCGTCTGGGCGAAGGCGGAGGGGCTGGGCGTGGCGCTCCGGACGCGGGCCGCGCCGGGAGAGCCGGTGGACCTGTACCTGCCGCCGCTGCGGAGCATCACCGGCACGGTGGTGGATGACTCCGGCCAGCCGAGGCCTGGGGCGCGGGTGCGCGCGGTGTCGCGCAAGGTGCCGCTGCCCTTCGAGGCGGTGGTGGGGGCGGGCGGGGCCTTCACCCTGTCGGGCCTGGGCGAAGGCCCCTTCTACGTGCTCGCGGACGCGGAGGGCTTCCAGCCCGCGGTGGCGCAGCAGGTGGAGGCGGACTCGCAGCCCTTGCGCCTGAAGCTGACGCCGTCGCGCACGCTGGAGGTGCGCGTGACGCGCGACGGGGCGCCCGCGGCGGCGACGGTGCGGCTGCGGGGCGACCACCTGACTCGCGAGGAGCACACGGAGGCACAGGGGGCGCCCGTGCGCTTCAACGGCCTGTATCCGGACGAGGTGGTGGTGACGGCGGAGGCGCCGGGCTTCGGATCCGCGCCCCAGATGCTCACGCTGTCGCAGCGGGTGACGCAGGTGACGCTGGAGCTGGAGGCCGCGGGCCGGCTGCTCGTCACGGTGGTGGACGAGGAGGGGCAGCCCGTTCCGAACCCGCAGCTCCTGCTGCGCACGGTGGCGGGCGACCTCATCCGCCGCGACGCGGTGCCCACCGGGGCGCTGGCGGAGCTGGGGCCGCTGGCGCCGGGCGAGTACGTGCTGGAGGGGCAGGCGGAGGGCTTCACCACGGCGCAGCTTCCCGCGCGCGTGGCGCAGGGGGAGACGCCGCTGGAGCTGGAGCTGGCGAAGGCCCTGCTCATCACCGGGCAGGTCATCGACGAGTACGGCCGGCCCGCGTCGAACGTGTCCATCCTGGTGCAGCCCACCGGCGAGGTGACCCACGCGGGCGAGGACGGCCGCTTCGCGGCGCAGGTGCCCATGGCGGGCCTCTACACGCTCCACGCGCACCACTCCGAGTGGGGCGGCGGCAGCGTGCAGGTGACGGCGCCCGCGACGGACGTGACGCTGTCGCTGGAGGCGAAGGCGGGCGTGGACGTGACGGTGTCCAGCGGCGGCCGGCGGGTGGAGGGCGCGGACGTGGTGATGTGGGCGGACCCGGAGAACATCTTCCGCAGCGACCGTCCCTCTGGCCCGGACGGCGTCGTGCCCATGCGCGGGCTGCCGCCGGGCACGTACCAACTGATGGCGTCGCATCCGGAGTACCTGCAGTCGACGCCCCGCTCCGTGACGATGCAGGACGGCGCCACGCAGCAGGTGGCGGTGACGCTGGAGCCCGGCGCGCAGCTGGCGGGCGACGTGGTGGACGAGGACGGTCAGCCGGTGGTGGGCGCGGCGATGAGCGTGATGCCGCGCGTGGCGGAGCCGGTGCAGTCGGACTCGAGCGGTCACTTCGAGTTCCGCGCGCTGCGGCCGGACCGCACCTACGTGGTGGAGGCACGGCACACCGGCTACGAGGCGATGGAGCGGCCGCAGGGCAAGCCGGGCGGCCCGCCGGTGCAGGTGAAGATGCGCCGGCGCACGACGTTCCGGGGCCGCGTGGTGGACGACTCCGGCCAGCCGGTGCGCCGCTTCCGCGTGGACGAGCACGACGTGAACAGCCAGGACGGGCGGTTCGAGCTGCCGCTGTCCACGGCGGGGGACCGGCTCATCGTCGCGGTGGACGCGCCGGGCTACGAGCCCCAGGTGGTGGACCGCCCGTCGAAGACGCCGGACATGGGCGACGTGGTGTTGGTGAAGGCGCCATCGGTGTCCGGTCAGGTGCGGGATGCGTCGGGCGGCGCGGTGGCGGACGCGGTGGTGACGTGCGACGTGTGTGACGGGTCGGTGCTCTCGGGGCCGGACGGCCGCTTCACGCTGGCGAGTCCGCCCTTCGTGCCGCGCTTCACCGTGTCCGCGCGCAAGGGCAAGGTGAGCGGCACGCAGGAGGTGCCGCGGGGGAGCACGGCGCCGGTGGAGTTGACGCTCAAGCCCGCGACGCACCTGACGGGCCGGGTGTACCTGTCGGACGGGCGGCCCGCGGCGGGGTCCCAGGTGGATGGACTCAACGCGGACCGCAGCGAGACCGTGTCGCTCATCACGGGCGCGGACGGCCGCTACAGCGCGGACCTGTCGCCGGGCAGCTACCGCTTCGTGGTGGGCGGGCGCGGGGGCGTGGGCGAGCCGGCGGTGGTGGTGCAGGTGGCGGGCGCGGACATGACGCTGGACCTGGGGCCGGTGCCGGGCACGGGGTCGCTCACGGTGCTGCTCCAGCCGGAGCGGGGCAAGGCGCTGTGGGTGGTGCCGGGCGACGTGGGAGCGGTGGGGAACCCTCCCGCGGAGCTGTTGCGCTCGCGCTACGCGCAGCTCGTCTACCAGCCGATGACGGAGCGGGTGGTGGTGCAGGGCCTGAGGCCGGGTCGCTACACGCTGGTGTGGGGCTCCTTCCACGTGGAGACGCCGGGGGCGGGCCCGGTGGTGCGCGCGGTGGAGGTGCCCTCCCAGGGCGAGGTGTCCCTGCGGTAGTCGTGTTGCGACCGGACGGGCTGGCGCGTAATGAAGCCGCATGGACGCATCGGCATTGAAGGGTCGCCGGATCATCGTCGGCGTGGGTGGCGGCATCGCGGCGTACAAGGCCTGCGAGCTGGTGCGTGAGCTGGGGCGCGCGGGCGCGGAGGTGCGGGTGGCCATGACGGAGGCCGCGCGCCAGTTCGTCACCCCGCTCACCTTCCAGGCGCTCGTGGGGCATCCCCCGCTCACGGACTACTTCGACCCGGCGCAAGAGGGAAACTTCGGCCACCTGGACCTCGCCCGCTGGGGAGAGGCCTACGTGGTGGCCCCGGCGACGGCGGACCTGCTCGCGAAGATTCGCGCGGGCTTGGGCGGGGACGCGGTGACGACGTCGCTGCTCGCCTTCAAGGGCGCGGTGGTGCTGGCGCCCGCGATGAACGTGGCGATGTGGGAGAACGCCCGGACGCAGGAGAACGTCGCGTCGCTGGTGGCGGATCCGCGCTTCACGACGGTGGGGCCGGGCGCGGGGATGCTGGCGTGCGGCGACGTGGGTTCGGGCCGGCTGGCGGACGTGGGCGCCATCGTGTCCGCGGTGGCGGCGCGGCTGGGCGGCGGTCCACTCAGCGGCAAGCAGGTGCTGGTGACGGCGGGCCCCACGCGCGAGTACCTGGATTCGGTGCGGTTCATCTCCAACCCGTCCACGGGGAAGATGGGCCTGGCGCTCGCGCACGAGGCCCGGGCGCTGGGGGCCACGGTGACGGTGGTGCTGGGGCCGGTGGGCCCGGTGGACCGCACGGGCCTGGAGGTGGTGGACGTGGTGAGCGCGGAGGACATGGCGCGCGAGGTGCTGGCGCGCGTGGAGTCCGCGGACGCGTTCATCGCCACGGCGGCGGTGAGCGACTGGCGTCCGGAGACGCGGGCCCCGCAGAAGGTGAAGAAGGGCGAGGGCCCGGAGAACCTGCGTCTGGTGCGCACGCCGGACGTGCTGCTGGAGGCGTCGCGCAAGGTGGCGGGCAGGGCGAAGCGCCCGGTGCTGGTGGGCTTCGCGGCGGAGACGGAGCGGGTGGTGGAGCACGCGCGCGAGAAGCTGGAGCGCAAGGGCCTGGACGCCATCGTCGCCAACGACGTCACCGCCGAGGGCGCGGGGTTCGGCACGGACACGAACCGCGTGACGGTGCTCACGCGCTCGGGGGCGGACCGGATGCTGGAGGGCAGCAAGCGCGCGGTGGCGGCGGAGATCCTGTCGCTGCTGCTGGTGCCACCGCGCGGCTGAGCAGCTCCTCGCTGCTACACGCAAGCGCTCAGGGGATGACCTTGAGGCGGCGATAGTCCGCGAAGATCTCGCGGAACATCACCTCCGACTCGATGTGCTCCTGGAACCCGAACCGCCGCGCCTTGGTGGTGTCCGCGAGGAAGTCGAAGTTCGTGGAGAACACCCCGTGGGCATGGCGCCACGGGTTGATGTCCGCGTACGCGTTTCGCGCGAGCCCGTGCTTCGCCACCATCGTGTCCCAGAGCGGTCCCTTGTCCGCCATCACGTCGACCAGTGACAGGGGCAGGGGCGGCGCGACCTCCATGTCGAACATGCGGGCGATCTTCGGCCACATCTCGCTCCAGCGGAACTGGTCGCCGTTGTTGATGTTGAAGGCCTGGTTGGCGCTCTTGGGGTTCGTCGCCGCCCAGAAGGTGGCGCGCGCCAGCAGCCGGGCGTCGGTGACGTCCAGGAGGATGTCGTAGGCGGCCGGCGGCCCGGGGAAGCGCAGCGGGAGTCCCAGCTCCTTCGACATGGAGGCGTATATCCCGATGGCCAGCGCCGCGTTCATCGGCGTGCCCATCGCGTAGCCGACCACGACGGAGGGGCGGATCGCGGACCAGGTCCACGCCTTGCCCTTCTGAAGGCGCTCCAGGAAGTCCTGCTGCTCCACGTTGAACTCGGGGGGCATGTGATGCGCATCCGTCT
The DNA here is from genome assembly GCF_009909145.1 of Corallococcus silvisoli. Taxonomy (NCBI): domain Bacteria; kingdom Pseudomonadati; phylum Myxococcota; class Myxococcia; order Myxococcales; family Myxococcaceae; genus Corallococcus; species Corallococcus silvisoli. The sequence goes on along the minus strand of NZ_JAAAPJ010000019.1, from coordinate 65,316 downwards.
CCCGGGCGGGCGTCTTGAACGGGCCCAGGTGCGCGCCATAGACCTTGTAGCCCTGCATCAGGCTGATGTGCTGGAGCCCCTTGGCGATGGGCTCCACCGCGTTCACCACGTTGACGAGCATGGCGACGTTGGGCGCCACCAACTCCACGGGTGTCGGCCGGTCCTGGTACGCGGCATAAAAGATGTGGGTCACCTGCGTCAGCCCGCCCAGCTTCCTTCGGCTGTCCTCCGCGTCGAGCAGGTCCACCGAGATGAAGCGCACGCGCTCCCGGGCTTCGCCTCCCCGGCGCGACAGTCCGATGACCTCCCACCCTTCGAGTGTCTCCAGGTGGGCGATGAGGTTGAGTCCGGCGATTCCGTTGGCCCCGACGACCAGGGCCACATTCTTGGGGGGGTTCATGGTGTCCTCCGTGCGGCTCGGGACGGGACGGTCTCGGGTCCGCGAGAGGTCTAGTATTCGCGTGCCATGACGCGGGGTAGGGCACCGCCAGGCACAGGACTTGTGAGTTCAATTCAATGGCGCGTCTGGAAATCAATCGCTCCGGAGAGATGGAAGTCTTCGTCCGGGTCGTCGAGCAGGAAGGGTTCTCCGCGGCGGCGCGCACGCTGCGGATGACGCCGTCGGCGGTCAGCAAGCTCGTCGCCCGGTTGGAAGCCCGCCTGGGGGCGCGGCTCGTCCACCGCAACACCCGGGGCTTCCAGCTCACCGCCGAAGGCTGTGTCTTCTACGAGCGCAGCGTCCAGGTGCTCGCGGAACTGGAGTCCGCCGAGCGCGGTGTCACCTCGCACGACGCGCCTTCAGGCCGCGTGCGCGTCAACACCAACGTCCCCTATGGCACGCACTTCCTGCTGCCCCACGTGCCGGCGTTCCGCGAACGCTTCCCGGGCATCAGCCTGGACATCGGGCTCACGGATCAGGTGGTGGATCTGCTCGAGGAGCGCGCGGACGTGGCCATCCGCGCGGGCCCGCTCAAGTCCTCCAACCTCATCGCGCGCAGGCTGGGGGAGACGCGCAAGATCATCATCGGCGCGCCGGCCTACCTGAAGCGCGTGGGCACGCCGAAGACGGTGGCCGACCTGCAACGACACACCCGCATCGCGGCCAGCCACACGCCCGCCCTCGAGCAGTGGCCGCTCGTCGAACGGGGCGCCGGGGTGAGCGTGCCCACCTCCGGCACGCTGTCGGCCAGCGACGGCGAAGCGCTGCGGACCCTGGCGCTCGCGGGGGCAGGCCTCGCGCGAATCGCGGCCTTCCAGGTGCGCGAGGACGTCAAGGCGGGGCGGCTCGTCGCGGTGCTGGAGGATCGCAATCCGGGGGACACCGTGGTCTTCCACGCGGTGTTCCTCGATCCCGCGAAGCACCTCCCGGCGCGCATCCGAGCGTTCCTGGACTACTTCAGCGAAGTGGGCATGGGCTGACGCAGGGCCCGCGCGGCGCGACGTGGGGCGCCACCGCGCGGCCCCTGAGCCCGCTCAGGCCAGGGCCGCGGTGTCGCCGCGCCGCAGCCCCGCGTACTCCAGCGCCGCGAACGCCGCGACCGCCAGCGCCTGGGCCGTGACGAACAGCACCCCGAGCCCCGTCGGCGCCGTCGGGCCGTGGGTGATCAGCAGCACGCTGTCCACGACCCACAGCGCGTTCACGGCGACCACGAACCACACCGGCCAGGCGGGCAGGGTGGCCCGCGACGCGAGGAACCCGAGCATCAGGGCGAAGGGAATCAACCCCAGCCCCGCCGCGCGCAGCAGCCCTGGCTCCAGGCCCAGCAGCGGACCCATGGGGCCCGCGGCCACCGCCATCAACAGGCCCATGGCCCCGCTGGCGACACCATCCAGCAGCAGCGCACGGCGCAACAGGCTTCCCGACATGTTCTTGTGGCTCATGGCACGCGTTCCTTCGCGAAGAGGTGGAGACGGCGGAGTGGGCCGCGAGGCCGTCCGTCGCTGAGCGTCAAGATGCGAGCCGGCCCGCGCGCTGTCGATTACCTCCGAGGGAATGGAAGCGCTGACGTGGGCCCCCTATCTTCACCGCCATGACGAGCCTTCAGCAGAGCCGTCCCGTGGGAGAGCTGCTGCGCGGCTGGCGGCAGCGGCGGGGCTTGAGCCAGATGGACCTCGCCTTGCGCGCGGAGGTCTCCACCCGTCACGTCAGCTTCCTGGAGACCGGCCGCTCCCAGCCCAGCCGGGAGATGCTGCTCCACCTGGCGGAGGAGCTGGACGTGCCCCTGAGAGATCGCAACGGCCTCCTGGTGGCGGCGGGCTTCGCGCCCGTCTTCGCCGAGCGCCCCCTGGATGATCCCGCGCTGCGCGCCACGCGCGAGGCCGTGGAGCTGGTTCTCGCGGGCCATGAGCCGTACCCGGCGCTCGCGGTGGACCGGCACTGGACGCTCGTCACCGCGAACCGCGCGGTGGGCGCGCTCCTGGCGGACGTGGCCCCGGAGATGCTCCAGCCGCCGGTCAACGTCCTGCGCCTGAGCCTGCACCCCTCCGGCCTCGCGCCGCGCATCGAGAACCTGCGGCAGTGGCGCGACCACGTCCTCATGCGGCTGCACCGGCAGGTGGACATCACCGCGGACGCCACGCTCGCGGCGCTCCTGGAGGAGCTGCGCGGCTACCCGGTGCCGGAGGCCCCTGGCGACGCGAAGGCCCGCGACTTCGCGGGCGTGGTGGTGCCCCTGCGCGTGCGTACGTCGCTGGGGCGGCTGTCCCTGTTCAGCACCACCACTGTGTTCGGCACGCCCGTGGACATCACGCTCGCGGAGCTGGCCATCGAGTCGTTCTTCCCGGCGGATCCCGACACGGCGGAGGTGCTGCGGCGGGCCGCCTCGGAGCGGGCCCGCCAGGACACCTGAGGGCTACGGCTTCACGCGCACCGTCCGCAGCGCGGTGCCCCAGGCGACGACCTGATCCAGCAGCGTGTTCACCGACTTCTCCTTGGCCGGGTCCGGCTTGAAGATGGTGTAGTGCTCGAAGTCGGTGGAGAGGAACAGCTGCACCTGCGCGCGCACCGTGGCGAGCTGGAGCTCCGCGGCGACGAGGCGCAGCTGCTCCACCGCGCGCACACCGCCCGCGCTGCCGTAGCCCACGAAGCCCGCAGCCTTGTTGTTCCATTCGCCGTAGACGAAATCGAGCGCGTTCTTCAGCGCGCCGGACGTGCCGTGGTTGTACTCGGGCGTGACGAAGACGTACGCGTCATACCCGGCGACGGTCGCGGCCCACTTCTGGGTGTGCGCCTGCGTGTACTTGCCCATCGACGGGGGGGCCGGTTCGTCCAGCAGCGGCAGCTGGAAGTCCTGGATGTCGACCACTTCATACGTGGCGTCCGTGCGCTTCTTCGCGATGTCATGGACCCACCGGGCGACGGTGTCCGCCTTGCGGCCCGGCCTCGTGCTACCAACGACGATGGCCACCTTGATCATATCCACGGTGCTCCTGGGAAAGAGGGCATGTGCGTGCCGCCGGACCTTCTCCCGCGCGGCCTCCCGGAGGCAAAGGTGGTTCGCCTGGGGTGTGTCCTGATTCGACCAGAGGCCGCCCTTGTGCTCGGAAGGTGGCGGAGGACCCGGCCCTGGGCTAAGCGTACAGGCAACTTCCCTGGCTGCTTCCTTGCGCCGGGGCGGCCCCTCCGCTACCGATCCAACACCGTGACCGACGACACGCTCGATTCCGCGCAGGAGCTGGCCGACGTGCTCCAGGACGTGCGCCGCCACCTCCTCTGGCAGGAGGAGACCGGTGGCCGCGCCCTCCTCGTGGACGCGAGGGTCGCCGCCGAGCTCCAGCAGCAGCGCGCGGCCGCCTCGTCGGTGCGCTCGATGATCGCCCGAGCCCGGCCCCCCGAGCCGGCCGTCGCCCCCCCGGCACCCCGGCCCCCGGTGGAGTCCCCCTCGCGCGACACCCTGCACGCCGCGATGAAGCAGCCGCTGGGCGCCCCCCGCCCCCCGCCCCCCGCTCCGCCTCCGGTGATGGCCTCGCGCCCCCTGGCCGCCGACGAGGGAGCCCCGCGCGCCGCGCCAGCGCCGTCCCCGGGGATGCTGTTGGACGTGCCCCGGACGACGCCCCGCTCCAGCGGCGCGCTGCCCGGCGTCGTGGAGGGCGAGCGCCCCACGTTGGATCAGATCCGCCGCGAGCTGGGCGACTGCCGCCGCTGCAAGCTGTGCACGGGCCGCAAGAACATCGTGTTCGGCTCCGGCAACCCGCGCGCGGACCTGGTGTTCGTGGGCGAGGGCCCCGGTGAGAACGAGGACATCCAGGGCGTGCCCTTCGTGGGCGCCGCGGGCGACCTGCTCACCAAGATGATCGGCGCCATGGGCTTCACCCGCGATGACGTCTACATCTGCAACGTCGTGAAGTGCCGCCCGCCGGGCAACCGCAACCCGGAGCCGGACGAGATCGCCGCGTGCGAACCGTTCCTGCGCTCCCAGTTGCTCGCGCTCCAGCCGAAGGTGATCGTCGCGCTGGGCAAGTTCGCGGCGCAGACGCTGCTGCGCGACACCACGCCCATCACCCGCATGCGGGGCGCGTGGCGCGAATACGAGGGCATCCGGCTCATGCCCACCTTCCACCCGGCCTACCTGCTGCGCAACAGCGCGGAGAAGCGCAAGGCGTGGGAGGACCTGCAACAGGTGATGAAGCTGTTCGGCAAGCATCCGGGCTCCAGCGCGTGAACCGCGCGGCGCACGGCGACCAGGAGAGACCGCGATGAAGGGAGTGCTCGAGACGCGCGAAGTGCAGTCGCCCGCGCTGGAGAACAATCCGCTGGGAGATCCGGCCCGCCGCCGGCTCACCGTGTACCTGCCGCCGGGCTACGCCGAGGGCACCCAGCGCTACCCGGTCGTCCACTTCCTGCACGCCTTCGGCAACGGCGCCGGCTCCTGGACGAACGCGTCCGGCTTCTCGCCCTCCGTGCCGGACCGCCTGGATGCGCTCATCGAACAGGGCGCCATTCCCCCCGTCATCGGCGTGTTCCCGGACGCGTGGACGAAGCTGGGCGGCAGCCAGTGGGTGAACAGCGACGCCATCGGCCGCTACCGCGACTACCTGGTCAAGGACGTCGTCGGGTTCGTGGACCGCACCTTCCGCACGCTGCCCAAGGCGGCCTCGCGCGCGGTGGTGGGCCACAGCTCCGGCGGCTACGGCGCGCTGGTGATGGGCCGCTACCACCCGGAGGTCTTCTCCCTGGTGGGCGCGCACGCGCCGGACTCCTACTTCGAGTATTCCTACATGCCCGACCTGCCCAAGGCGGCCGCCGCGCTGTTGAAGGCGGGCGGCGTGGAGTCCTGGGTGACGGAGCTGCGTCAGCGCGCGCGCGACACCAAGGTGCGCGGCGACGACTTCCCGGTCATCAACATCCTGGCGATGGCGGCGGCGTACTCGCCGAAGAAGGGCGAGCCGCTCAACCTGGAGCTGCCCTTCGAACAGCACAACGCGAGGCTGCGCCTGGACGTGTGGAACCGGTGGCTGGTGCACGACCCGGTGCGCTTCGTGCCCAAGTTCCTGGACTCCTTCCGCAAGCTGAAGACCGTCTATCTGGACGCCGGCACCCGCGACGAGTTCAACCTGCGCTGGGGGACGCGCATGGTGGCGGACGACCTCAAGGGCGGCGGCGTGGACGTGGTGCACGAGGAGTTCGAGGACGGGCACTCGGGCGTGTCGTACCGCTTCGAGCGGTCGCTCGCGGTGCTGGTGCCGCGCCTGACGCAGGACTGATGGGGGAAGGCCATGGGAACGGATTCGTACGGATTGTCGCGCGTCGTCGGTGAGAAGGGCGTACTGCCGCAGCGCGCGCGCAAGCTGGACCCCTCGCTGCCGTGCCGCGAGGCGGAGCTGCTCATCGACGTGGAGAGCCTCAACATCGACGCGGCGTCCTTCAAGCAGATCAAGGACGACGTGGGCGGTGACCCCGCGCGCATCGCGGGGCGCATCCAGGACATCGTGCGCGAGCGCGGCAAGATGCAGAACCCCGTCACCGGCTCGGGCGGGATGCTCATTGGCCGCGTGAAGGAGCTGGGCGCGAAGCACCCCGCCAACGGCGTGCTCAAGCCGGGGGACCGCATCGCCACCCTGGTGAGCCTGACGCTCACGCCGCTCGTCATCGACGAGGTGAAGGCGGTGCACGTGGACATCGACCGGGTGGACATCCGGGGGCACGCGCTGCTCTTCGCGAGCGGCATCTACGCGAAGCTGCCGGAGGACATGCCGGACACGCTGTCGCTGGCGGCGCTGGACGTGTGCGGCGCGCCCGCGCTGGTGGCGCGCCACGTGCGCCCGGGCATGACGGTGGCGGTGCTGGGCGCGGGCAAGAGCGGGGCCCTGTGCCTCGCGCAGGCGCGCCGCAGCCTGGAGAGCCGCGGCCGGCTGCTCGCGCTGGACATCTCCCAGAAGGCGCTGGACGCGCTGTCCGCCATCGGCCTGTGCGACGAGGCGCTGAAGGTGGATGCCACCCAGGGCGTGGACGTGATGGAGGCCGTGCGGAAGGCGACGGACGGTCAGCTCTGCGACCTGGTCGTCAACTGCGCCAGCGTGGGCAACACGGAGATGGCGTCCCTGCTGTCCGTGAAGGACGGCGGCACGGTCATCTTCTTCTCCATGGCCACCAGCTTCACCACGGCGGCCCTGGGCGCGGAGGGCGTGGGCAAGGACGTCACCATGCTCGTGGGCAATGGCTACGTGCCCGGCCACGCGACCCTCACGCTGGAGCTCCTGCGCACGGAACCGTCGCTGCGCCAGCTCTTCGAGTCCCGCTACGTCTAGGGCTGGAGGAAGGCCGTGTGCGTGGCCCGCATCAGCGGGTCCTGCTGGCCTGCCAGGGCCTGCCGGAAGTGGCCCTGGTTGATGGTCCAGATGATGCCGCCTCCCAGGCCCTTCTCGCGCGCCCAGCGGCCCTTCTCCGTGACGGACGGGATGTCCTCGTAGGAGATGTAGTTGCACGACTGCGGGCCGAACGCGGTGGGGAAGGAGAGGTAGGGCACCTTGGCCCGCTCATCCCAGCGGTACGCCTCCGGCGAGTAGTAGAGCGACTGGATGTTGGCGTAGCTCATCGCGTTGTCGCTCTGCTCCTCCTTCACGTCCGGCCGCCCGTCCAGCGGCGTGCCCGGCTCCGTGACGCCCTGCCAGCAGGTGCCGAAGAAGCCGATGCCCACGCCCAGGCGCTGCGGCGGGACGCCCGCGTCCAGGAACGCCTGCACGGAGCTGGCGACGGAGCTGGGGTGGCCGGAGTTCTCACCGAACAGCGCGCTGGAGTGCCAGCTCTCCCACTGCCCCCAGTGGCCGCTCATCTTGTAGGCCATGACGTTCATCTGGTCGACGCGGGCCGCCAGCTGGCGGTGGAACTCCGCGTCCACCTTGCCCAGCGTGAAGTTGGAGTTCACCCAGCCCACGGGCACCGTGAGGATGATCTTCTCATCCGCGGCGCGCAGCTCATCCAGGAGGGCCAGCACCGGCGCGCTGTCCTGCGGCAGGAGGATGGGCTCCCAGTCCACGTCCACGCCGTCGAACTCCAGCTCGCGCATCACGTTGATGATGTTGCGCACCAGGTTGCGGCGCTTCTCCAGCGTCTCCGTCGCCGCCTTGAAGCCGTCGTACTCACCCATGCCGCCCAGCATCAGCAGCGCCTTCTTGCCGGCCTGATGCGCGCGCTGCGCCAGCGCCTTCGCCATCTTGGGACCCTCGATGGCGTCCACGTCGAAGTCCGTATAGAGCGTGCCGTCGATGCGCGGACGGATGCGGCCCACCACCACGTGCGTGAGCAGCGACATGTCCACCGCGTCCACGGGGTACAGGTCGCGCTGGTAGCCCACCCAGTAGCCCATCACCCAGCTGGCGGGCGCGCCCCCGGGACGCGGCGTCACCGCCGAGGCCGTGCGCACGCACGGGCCTTCTCCCACCTCGTTGGCCGCGCAGACGGTGAAGGTGTACGCCGTCCCGTTCGCGAGGCCGTCGATGAGCATGCCCGACGCGGGCGCGTCCACGCGCTGCACCCGGCCGCTCGGCTCCGTCATCACCTTGAAGTACGACAGCGGCCGGCCGCCGTAGCTCGCCGGCGCCAGCCAGCTCACGTACGCCTGGCCATTGCCCGCGGTGGGCACCACCGAGCGCGGCTGTCCCGGCGCCGTGGGGTTCGGGATGCTCATCCCCGCCTGCGGCGTCACCAGGTCTGTCTCCACCGAGGCGGTGCCTTCGCCCATCGCGTTCACCGCCGCGACCTTGAAGACGTAGGTGAGGCCGTTGTTCAGGCCCCGCACCATCGCCTGCGTGTCCGGCACCTTCACCAGCGCGCCGCCGCACTCGGGCACGCAGCGCACCACGTAGTAGAGCAGCGGGCTGCCACCGTCGCTGGGGGGCACCGACCATGTCACCAACGCGGACGCATCCCCCGGCTGCGCGACCACCTGCTTCGGGGCTTCCGGCGCCGTGAGCGGCACCTCCGGCTTGTCCGGCCCCCCGCCGAAATCGCAACCGCTCAACATCACCACGAGGGTCAGACCCACCCACCCACGCACTGGCATTGCCCGATGGCTGATCATCCCTGCGCTCCTGGAAGGACGCGGCATGTTATGCGGCCGGACCCCCCAGGCGAGTCAAGCCTAAGTGGAAAAATGCGGTATTTTTGTATGAATGGCAATTCCCGTATTAACCCGACTAATCCCATCCCACTAGCGAATCACGAAACCTCAGTGGATGGGAAATCACCCAGCAAGAACGGCTGGTGTGAGAGGCACCCAGCAGGCGCGCGGGGATTTCAGATGTCGGACTTCAGCGCACCTGAGCCGTAGGGGTGGAGGCGGGCGCGACGGGGGCCGCGGGGACCTGGGTCTGGGCCCAGTCGTCGGCGGAGCGGCCGCTGGTGTCGCGCAGGGAGGGGGAGGCGCCGCGGTGGCGGAGCGCGTCGGCGACCTCGGTGCGGCCGAAGAGGACGGCGAACATCAGGGCGGTCTGGCCCAGGCGGTTGGTCTGGTCCACAGCGCAGGGCTGGGCGTTCAGGAGCTTCACGACGTCCGCGTAGCCCTTGAAGGCGGCGCCCATGAGGGCGGTGTTGCCCCGGTTGTCGCCCGCGCACGCGTCGGCCCCGGCGGCGAGCAGCGCCCTCACCGTGTCCGTGTGGCCGTGGTAGGCGGCGAGGATGAGGGGGGAGAAGCCGCGGTTGTCGCGGGCCTCCACGGGCGTGCCGGCCTTGACGAGCCCGGTGACGATGTCCGTCTCTCCCTCGCGCGCGGCGGCGAGCAGGTAGCGCTCCGCGTCGCTGGTGGCGAGCAGTCGTCCGGTGGGGGCCGCCGGTGCGCGCAGGGACATCCACGCGGCGACGAGCAGCGTGCACACCAGCGTCAACAGACCCAACGAACCCAGCAGCAGCTTGCGAAGCATGAGGGCGTCTCCAGGGGCCCCCGTCCCGAAAGGGGACCGGGGACGGGGGCGGGAAGAAGGGGGAGGGCGGGGCCGCCGGAGGACCTCCGGGGCCCCGGGGCTACGTCACGGCTGGTCGCGCGTGGCGAGCGGCGCGATGGCGGCCTTCGCGTCGTCCACCTTCACGTTCACGGCCTTGGCCAGCCGCGTGCCGTAGTCCGCGTTGGCCGTGTAGAAGAAGCCGACCATGCGCGCGCGGACCTTCGCGTCGCGCACCTGGCCCAGGTCGCCGGCCAGGTTCTGGATGAGCCGCTCCTTGCCGCCCGCGTCGAGCGCCGCGTAGAAGGCGCCCGCCTGGGAGAAGTTGTCCGTCTTGTCGATGGCCCGCTGCTGCGTGGTGCCGGACAGGGGCGCGCTGGAGAGGAGCGCGGAGGGCGTGTCCGACGTCTCGTTCGTGATGCTGGGCTCGTAGTTCACGTCCGACTTCGTGTTGCCGCTGTTCAGCGCGCCCCCCTGGTTGTTGTTGTTCACCGCGCTGCGCGCGTGGTTCACGGACAGCGACAGGTAGTTGGCGCCAATGCGGTAGCGCTGCGTGTCCGCGTAGGAGAAGAGGCGGCCCTGCAGCAGCCGGTCCTCGGACGGCTCGATGCCCGGCGGCGTCACGCCCGGGGAGAACGCGGACTGCTCCGTCTCCTCGAAGAAGTTGTCCGGCATCTTGTTGAGGGTGAACTTGCCCAGCTTCACCGGCGGCAGCTTGTCCTTGGGCCACTCCTTGGTCGCGTCCAGCGGATCGAACGAGAAGCCGTCCAGGTCCTTGGGATCCAGCACCTGCACGCTCAGCTCCCACGAGGGGAACTTGCCGGCCTGGATGTTCGTGTAGAGGTCATGCGTGGCGTGCTGGAAGTCCTGCCCGCCCAGCTTCGTGGCCTCCTCCACGGTGAGGCCCTTCACGCCCTGCTGCGACTTCCAGTTGAACTTGACGTACTTCACCTGGCCCTTGGCGTTGACGAACTTGAACGCGTGCACGCCGTTGCCGTCCATCTGCCGGTAGCTCGCCGGGATGCCCAGGTCCGAATAGAGCTGGGTGATCATGTGCGTGGCTTCAGGCTGGTGGCTGAAGAAGTCGAAGAAGCGGTTCGGGTCCTGCCGGTTGGTGACCGGGGACGGCTTCAGCGAATGCACCATGTCCGGGAACTTGATGGCGTCGCGGATGAAGAACACGGGCAGGTTGTTGCCGACCAGGTCCCAGTTGCCCTCGTCCGTGTAGAACTTCAGCGCGAAGCCGCGCGGATCGCGCAGCGTCTCCGGTGAACCGCTGGGGTGGATGACCGTGGAGAAGCGCACGAACATCGGCGTCTTCTTGCCCTTCTGGGAGAAGACGGAGGCGCGCGTGAGGCCGGAGAAGTCACCGTAGCTTTCGAAGGTGCCGTAGGCGCCCACGCCGCGCGCGTGCACCACGCGCTCCGGGATGCGCTCGCGGTCGAAGCGCGCCAGCTTCTCGATGAGGGCGAAGTCCTCCAGGAGCACGCCGCCCCGAGGGCCCGCGGTCTTGGAGTTCTGGTTCGTGCCCAGGGGCGCGCCAGAGTCGGTGGTGATGGGAGGAGGATTGCCGGCGGCCAGGGCGGGAGTGCCAGACAGCAGGATCGCGAGCAGCAGGGAGCGTCGGTTCAAGGGGACTCCTTGGGTTGCGGGGACCGCGGGCAGCCACAGAGCACGTCCCATGCCGCGTACTCATTTTCAGTTATTTCAATAAGTTGGCATGTTGAGTGTGGCCGCTGTCACCGACGTGGCGGTGTTTTCACCGTCATTTGGGTGGGAGGCACCCTCGCTTTTTCGGTGCTCGTGCCTGATTTTTCGGTACTCGCGCCTGCAACGAAGTTTCGGTGGGGTCGCCCGGGGCGCGGGGCGCACTCTCGCGGCGTGATGCGTCTCGCCATCCAAGAGGCGCGGTGCGGCATCGTCCCCTGGCGGGCGGAGGCCCCGGGTTCTTGAGCCGAAGCGCGCGGGGCTCGGGTAGGGTGCGCGCATGTCAGGCCCGTTTATCGACGACGCGCGGATTGCCGAGGCGCGCAAGCTGGCGGCCGAGATCGTCAATCCGATCTTCGACCTCATCCAACACAACACCACCGTCTCCAATGAGCGCACCGTGCTGCGCTTCTTTGGGATCTCCGGTGCGGGCGCGCGCGGCGTGCCGCTCACCAACCTGATGGTGGACAAGCTGAAGTCCGCCGGGGTGCTCAACCGGGGCGCCGCGTACTGGTATGGCCGGGCGCTGCAACTGGGCGCCCGCAGCCCGCTGGAGGCCGTGGAGCGCCTCACCGCGCTGCCCATGGACAAGATGGGCCCCCTGTCGCCGGAGATGGAGGCGAACCTGCGCGACGAGGTGCGCGCGGAGGCCCGGGCGGCGATGACGGAGCTGAAGGCGCGCATCGCCCAGCGCAACGCCCTGCGCGAACAGTTCCCCATGTCGCCCGCGCCGCACAAGTACGTCATCGTGGCCACCGGCAACATCTACGACGACGTGGATCAGGCCCGCGCGGCGGCCCAGGCGGGCGCGGACGTCATCGCGGTCATCCGTTCCACGGCGCAGTCGCTCTTGGACTACGTGCCCCACGGCGCGACGACGGAGGGCTACGGCGGCACCTACGCCACCCAGGAGAACTTCCGCGTGATGCGCGAGGCCCTGGACGACGAGAGCCGCAAGCTCAAGCGCTACATCCAGCTCACCAACTACTCGTCCGGCCTCTGCATGTCGGAGATCGCCTTCTGCGCGGCCTACGAGAAGCTGGACATGCTGCTCAACGACGCGATGTACGGAATCCTGTTCCGGGACATCAACATGCGCCGGACGTTCATCGACCAGTACTTCAGCCGCCGCATCTGCGCCCTGGCCGGCATCATCATCAACACCGGCGAGGACAACTACATCACCACCGCGGACGCGTACGACGCGGCCCACACCGTGATCGCCAGCCAGTTCATCAACGAGTCCTTCGCCAAGCGCGCGGGCCTGAAGGACTGGCAGCTGGGCATTGGCCACTCGTACGAGATCGATCCGTACCGGGACGACACGCTCCTGCTGGAGCTGTCCCAGGCGATGCTCGTGCGCCGCTGCTTCCCGGACGCGCCGCTCAAGTACATGCCGCCCACGAAGCACAAGGAGACGGACATCTTCTTCAGCCACGCGTACGACGTGATGGCGGACCTGGTGGCCATCTGGACGCGGCAGGGCATCCAGCTGCTCGGGATGATGACGGAGGCCATGCACACACCGCTGCTCGCGGACCGGTACGTGGCGCTCAAGTCCGCGTCGTACATCCACCGCGCGGCGCGCGGCATCGACGAGGAGTTCACCGTCCGCGAGGACGGGAAGATCGCCAACCGGGCGCGCGAGGTCTTCGCCAAGGCGGAGGAGCTGCTGCGCGAGTGCCACTCGGAGGGCATGGTGGCCGCCATCGGCAAGGGGCGCTTCGGTGACGTGAAGCGCGAGGAGACCGGTGGCAAGGGCCTGGACGGCGTGCTGGAGAAGGCGCCGGATTACTTCAACCCGTTCCTGGAAATGCTGGAGGCGTCATGATCCTGAGTACCTTTGTGGCGGTGATGTTGTCCGCGGGCGGCAGCGCGGATGCGTTGAGCAGCGTGACGGTGAAGAACATCGCGCTGAAGGCTCCGGCGGCGTGGACGCGCTCCAACATGGACGGCACGGAGAAGTTCCTGGCGCCCTCCGGTGACGCCTACTTCCTGGTGGACGTGGGCACGGTGCAGACCGCGGGCATGCGGGCGGAGCTGTGCCGCACGAAGATCCTCGCGAACATCGGCGGCGACGGCTGGACCATGATGAAGGTGGGCGGCCAGCCGGCGGCCACGAAGACGGACACGGACGCGGCGCCGGACGGCAGCGGCAACGTGGACACCGTGACGTACGTGGGGTGCAACGGGAAGACGACGTGGTCGGTGGTCTTCTACATGGAGCAGGGCAAGAAGGACCGTTTCGCCCAGGTCGCCGAGAAGGTGGGCACCAGCGTGTCGTTCACGCCGCCCAAGAAGGGGTAGTTCGATGGTGAAGCCGAGCAAGCAGATCATCCGCCCCTACGGCGACCGTCGCGACGACGGGATGGTGCAGCTGTCGTTCACGCTGCCCGTGCCGCTGTCGGAGAAGGCGAAGGAGGCCGCCGCCCAGTTCACGAAGAAGATGGGCTTCACGGACGTGAAGGTGGCGGCCGCCGAACGCGCGGCGGACCAGTACACCTTCTTCGTCGTCTACGCCCGCTCCAGCGTGGCCCTGGACTACGCGGAGATCGACGTGCCTGAGGTGGTGGTGCGCAAGATGGGGTTCGACGACCTCAACGCGCTCATCAAGGAGAAGGTGCGCCGCCGCATCGTCGTGTTCGGAGCGTGCACCGGGACGGACACGCACACGGTGGGCATTGACGCCATCCTGAACATGAAGGGCTACGCGGGCGACTACGGCCTGGAGCGCTACCCGGGCTTCGAGGCCTTCAACCTGGGCAGCCAGGTGCCCAACGAGGACCTCATCAAGAAGGCCACCGCGAAGCACGCGGACGCCATCCTGGTGTCGCAGGTCGTCACGCAGCGCGACGTGCACAAGGACAACTCGCGCCAGTTCATCGACGCGGCGAAGGCGGCCGGCATCCACGGCAAGACGCTCTTGCTGTTGGGCGGGCCGCGCGTGGACCACAAGCTGGCGCTGGAGCTGGGCTTCGACGCGGGCTTCGGGCCGGGCACCAAGCCGTCGGACGTGGCGAACTACATCGTGCACGCGGTGATGAAGAAAGAGGGCACGGAGTCCCAGGACTCCCACTACCAGGGAGAACCCACGTGAGCACTGGCGTGAAGGCGGTTCTGCGGCTGCGCATGGGCAGCCATGACGCGCACTACGGCGGCAACCTGGTGGACGGGGCGCGGATGCTCGGCCTGTTCGGGGACGTGGCCACGGAGCTGTGCATCCGCTCGGACGGCGACGAGGGCCTGTTTCGCGCCTACGACTCCGTGGAGTTCCTGGCGCCGGTGTACGCGGGCGACTTCATCGAGGCGGAAGGGGAGATCCTCAGCGCGGGCAACACGTCCCGCAAGATGCGCTTCGAGGCGCGCAAGGTCATCCGTCCGCGTCCGGACGTGAATGACTCGGCGGCGGATGTGCTGCCGGAGGCCGTGGTGGTGTGCCGGGCGACGGGCACGTGCGTGGTCCCCAAGGACAAGCAGCGGGGGCAGCGATGAGCCGGCCCATGGTCCTCACGGCGGCGATGGTGGGCGCGGAGACGACGCGCGAGCAGACGCCGCACCTGCCCATCACCGCGGAGGAGATCGCGGAGGACGCGGCGAAGTGCCGTGAGGCGGGCGCGGCCATGGTGCACCTGCATGTGCGCACGGCGGACGGCAAGCCGTCGCAGGACGCGGAGCTGTTCCGAGCGGCCATCCGCGCCATCCGCAAGCGCACGGACGTGCTCGTCCAGGTGTCCACGGGAGGCGCGGTAGGCATGGGCGTGGACGAGCGGTGCGGCGGGCTGACGCTCACCGGCGCGGACAAGCCGGACATGGCCACGCTGACCACGGGCACGGTCAACTTCGGGGAAGAGGTGTTCTGGAACCCGAGGCCGCTGGTGCGCGACATCGCGAAGCGCATCCGCGCGATTGGCCTCAAGCCGGAGCTGGAGTGCTTCGACGTGGGGATGATCGACGAGGCGCGCTACCTGGCGAAGGAGGGGCTGGTGGAGCTGCCGGCGCACTTCGATTTCGTGCTGGGCGTGCCGGGCACGCTCCAGGCGCGGCCGGAGGTGCTGGACTTCATGATCGCCTCGCTGCCGGAGGGGAGCTCCTGGACGGTGGCGGGCGTGGGGCGCCAGCAGCTCCCGTTCGTGGACGAGGCCGCGAAGCGCGGCGGCAACGCGCGCGTCGGCCTGGAGGACAACATCTACCTGTCCAAGGGCGTGCTCGCGAAGGGCAACTTCGAGCTGGTGGCGGAGGCCGCGAAGCGCGCCCGCGCCGCGGGCCGTGAGCCCGCGACGCCGGAGCAGGCCCGGCAGCTGCTGCGCCTGGGCTGAGCCCGGGCGCATCTACGCGAGGCCCGGGAGCGGACGACGCCCCGGGCCTTCGTGTTCCTGGAGGCCTCACGCGGCCCAGGCGCAGGCGACGTGCCCGTCGGGGCGCACCAGCATTCCCCCCAGGCCCTGGAGGTCTTCGCGTGCGGCGGGGATTCGTGTCCGCAGCCGTGTCACGGGGGGCCGCCAGCCGGGCTCCCAGCGGGGCAGGGGGCGTGAGCTGTCCGTGCCCAGGCCCAGCAGCAGCCACTGGCCGGCATGCAGCGCCGCGTAGAGCGGCACCTCCGCGCGGTCCTCCTGCGGGAGGGGCATGTCGGCCAGCCGGCGGCCGCTCCAGCCGGGCAGCAGGGGCGTGTCCACCTCTGGCGCGGGGACCTCCAGCGGCGCGTAGCCTACGTCCAGGGCTCCAATGTTGTTCGCGAGCTGGCGGTTCAGCCAGGGCTCACGGAGCAGGTCACTCAGCAGCGAGCGCAGGGCCAGCGTCTCCTCCGTGGCGCCCATCAGCGCGGTCTGCGCCCGCGTGTTGGTCAGGAGCGCCTCACCCACGGGACGGCGTTCGCGCGAGTAGCTGTCCAGCAGGGCCTCCGGTGCGCCGTTCTTCACCACCGCCGCGAGCTTCCACCCCAGGTTCATCGCGTCCTGCAGGCCGACGTTGAGGCCCTGGCCCCCGGCCGGGAAGTGGATGTGCGCGGCATCCCCCGCGAGCAGCACGCGGCCCTCGCGGTAGCGCTCCGCGAGCCGGGTCTCGTTGCCGAAGCGCGACAGCCACCGGGGCTCCCTCATCGCGAAGTCCCTGCCCGTGATGCGCGTGACGCTGTCCCGCAGCTCCTCCAGCGTGACGGGCTCGCGCAGCGGCACCTGCTCCCGGAGCGGATCATTGACGACGATGCGGTGGATGCCCGGGGCCATGGGCACCACCATCACGCCTCCCCGTGCGTTCGAGATGCCGATGGCGGGCTGCGAAGGCGGCGCTCCCAGCGTCACGTCCCCCAACATCGCCGTGCGTGTCACGTCCGTCCCCGGGAACGGGATCCCCGCGAGCCTCCGCACCGCGCTCCGGGCTCCATCCGCGCCCACCACGAAGCGCGCGCGGATCCGGAACGCGCCTGTGTCCCCAGCGCCCTCCAGCTCCACGCCGTCGCGCTCCTGGCGCAGCGCCTCCACGGTGTGGCTTCGCCGCACGGCCACGCCCAGCTCCCGCGCCCGCGCTTCCAACAGCGCCTCCGTCACCGCCTGCGGGATGAACAGCGTGTAAGGGAAGCGCGTGTCCAGGACGCTGAAGTCCAGCCGCGTGTCCAGCATCGCGAAGTGGCCCGTGGGCAGCGGACGTCCCTGCTCCAGGAACCGCCCCTCCAGCCCTCGCAGCGCCAGCACCTCCAGCGAACGCGGGTGCAGCGTCAGGGCCCGCGACTCTCGCACCGGCTCCGCGCGCCGCTCGAACACCTCCACCCGGACCCCCGCCAGCGCCAGTTCGCACGCGAGCCACAGCCCGGTGGGGCCTGCTCCCACCACTGCTACCTCGAGGACTTCCGCCATGACCGACCTCCTGCCCGAAGGCGTCAAACTAACGTTGTTAGGGATCTTCTAACGGTGTTAGTTTGTCAAGTCAGAGAGGGTGGAGCGGGGCATGCGAATCCAGCGGGAGCGAGTGGTGGAGGCGGCGTGGGCGCTGCTGGATGAGCACGGCCTGGAGGGGCTGACGATGCGCGTGCTCGCGAAGGCGCTCTCCATCCAGGCGCCATCGCTGTACTGGCACTTCCCGGGCAAGCAGGCCCTGTTGGACGCGATGGCGGACTCGCTGGTGCGAGACGTGGCGACGACGCTGACGGCGGAGACGCCGTGGGAGCCGGTGGTGCGCACCGTGGCGGAGGAGCTGCGGCGCGCGTTCAGGTCCCACCGAGACGGTGCGCGCGTCTACGCAGGCACCCTCGTCGTGTCCGAGCACACGCTGCGTGTCGCCGACACCGTCATCGGCTCCCTGGGCCGGGCGGGGCTCGGGCCTCAGGAGGCGAGCTGGGCGGCCTTCACCGCGCTCGACTACGTGCTGGGCTTCACCATCGAGGAGCAGGGCTTCATCGCACAGGACTCGGAGGTGAAGGCGCGGGAGGTGGCGCTGCGGGATCTCGCTGCGGCCCGCTACCCCCACGCGGCGGGCGCGGTGGACGCCATCTTGGATCGCGACTTCGACCGCCGCTTCGCCTTCGGGTTGGAGCTGCTCGTCGCCGGCCTCCGCGCCCGGCTGCCACCGCGGTAGCCGCACGTCCGCCCGCTCGCGCCGCTCGGCTGACACCCATCGCCGTCAGGTTCGCTCCGGCGATTTCGTCACGCTCCCCCGCGAGCGGCGTCTCCCACGACACTCCTCCGGATCCTCCCTGTCCGCCCCGGCGGGCTCGGGCATCATGCCGCGCATTCCTCCCGGCCTGACGGGAGCCCACGAGGAGTCGCGAAGCGATGGACACGGAGCTGCAGGGCAAGGGTGTGCTGGTGACGGGCGGCGCGGGTGGCATCGGCTCCGCGCTGGTGCGGGCGTTCGCGGGCGAGGGCGCGAAGGTGGCGGTGCACTACCACCGCAGCCAGGAGAAGGCGGCGGCGCTCGCGCGCGAGGTGGGCGGCACGTCCGTGCGCGCGGACCTCACGGTGGAGGCGGACGTGGACGCGCTGGTGCCCCAGGCGGTGAAGGACCTGGGCCGGCTGGACGTGCTGGTGTGCAACACCGGCGTGTGGCCCGCGCCCGACGAGCCGGTGTGGAAGCTGTCGCTGGAGCGTTGGCGCCGCACGCTGGCGGAGAACCTGGACAGCGTGTTCCTCAGCTGCCGCGCGTTCCTGCGCCACGTGGAGACCACGGGCACGGGCAACATCGTCATCATCAGCTCCACCGCGGGCCTCTTCGGGGAGGCGGGCCACACCGACTACGCCGTGGCGAAGGGCGCGCTCGCGAGCGGCTTCGTCAAGAGCCTGAAGAACGAGCTGCACCGCATCGCGCCCATGGGCCGCGTCAACGTGGTGTGCCCGGGCTGGACGGCGGTGGACCGCCACCGCGAAAAGCTGGACGACCCGAAGTTCGTCGGCCGCGTCACGCGGACGATGCCCCTGCGCAAGGTGGGGCAGCCAGAGGACGTGGCGCGCGTCGTGGTGACGCTGGCGTCGGATCGCATCTCCGGCCACGTGACGGGGGAAGTCGTCACCGTGGCGGGAGGCATGGAAGGACGGGTGCTGCATGAAGGCTGAGATGGACGTGCGGGCGTACAACCGCGAGGCGTGGGACCGCGAGGTGGGCCGGGGCAACCGGTGGACGGTGCCGGTGTCGCCGGAGGTCATCGCCGCCGCGCGCCGGGGAGACTGGAGCGTGGTGCTCACGCCCACGAAACCCGTCCCGCGCGCGTGGTTCGGGGACCTGAACGGTCGGGACGTGCTGGGCCTGGCGAGCGCGGGCGGCCAGCAGTGCCCGGTGCTCGCGGCGGCGGGCGCGCACGTCACCGTGTTCGACAACTCCCCCGCGCAGCTGAGACAGGACCGCGAGGTCGCCGAGCGCGAGGGGCTGGAGCTGAAGCTCGTGGAGGGCGACATGAAGGACCTCTCCGCGTTCGCCGACGGCAGCTTCGACCTCATCTTCCACCCGTGCTCCAACTGCTTCGTGGACGACGTGCGGCCGGTGTGGCGCGAGGCCTACCGCGTGCTGCGCCCGGGCGGCGTGCTGCTGTCGGGCCTGTGCAACCCGGTCCGCTACCTCTTCGACCCCGCGCAGGAGGAGCAGGGCGTCATGCGGCTCAAGTACCCGATGCCGTATTCGGACTTCACCAGCCTCTCCAATGAGGAGCGCCGCCGCTACACGGACAAGGGCGAGCCGCTGTGCGTGGGCCACTCGCTGGAGGATCAACTGGGAGGTCAGCTGGACGCGGGCTTCGTGCTCACCCACCTCTTCGAGGACCGGTACGAGGAGAAGGACCTGCTCTCCACGTTCCTCTCCACCTTCATGGCCACGCGCGCGGTGAAGGGGGCCCCACGTTCGTGACGCAGAAGTGCGTTGCGCTTGGGAGCCGAAAAAGCCTACAGGAGTGCTGTCCGGGTCCAACCGGACATCCCCCCCTTTGTAGGAGTCATCCATGAATCGGTTCCTGCGTATTTCGGCGGTGTTGCTGGCGGGCGTGTCGATGTTGGGCCTGGGCTGTGAAGGCGCGGGTTCGCGCGATCCGCTGAATGCCCTCGAGGCGGGCGCTCAGGTCGCGGTGGCGCCGGAGCTGGCGGAGGTGAAGCAGCGCGCGGTGGGCGACACGGTGCTGCGTTGCACGGAGCCTCGGGACGGCAGCTACCTGGAGGTCGTCCAGACGGCGACGGGGTACGAGGCGGCCACGGTGCGCGAGGCGTATGACCCCTGGGACTGTCGCTGCACGTACGAGCAGCGCGTGGTGCTGGGGCAGTACACGCAGTGCAACCGGTCCACGGTGGATCCGCGCATCCTGAACTGCTTCCGCATCGAGCCGAACGGCACGACGGGCAAGGTGGTGTTGTCCACCACGCGCGTGCAGCGCACGCAGATGGTCATCGGCGGCACGCAGACGGTGTCGTACACGGACCTGAGCATCGCGGCCATCAACCAGGACCCGGGCCACACGCCGCGCCAGGACTTCAACTACAGCATGGATGACTGCGAGTAGGCCGCTCGGCGTCCGGAGCGCGCTTTAACCTTTGGGGGGCTCCGGGGTTTCGAGTGTCAGAGGGCGATGGGAGCAGGCCTGCACGGCTGCTTCCAGCGCGCTCCTGACCCGAACCTGGAGTCCACCACCATGTCGCTGAAGTCCATTCTTCGCGGTACCGCCGTCGCCTCGCTGCTGTTCGCCGTGCCCGTGTTCGCCCAGACCGCCCCGACGACGCAGTCCGCGCCCAAGCAGGCGGGCCAGTGCGAGCGAGGGCAGGGGGGCAGGCACGGGGGCCACAAGTTCGGCCGCATGGAGCACCGGCTGGATAAGCAGGTGGCGGAGGGCCGCCTGACGCAGGCCCAGGCGGATGGCTTCAAGGCCGAGGCGCGCCAGCTGCACGAGGAGATGAAGGCCGCGCGCGCCTCCAGCAACGGGCAGGTGGATGAAGCCACCCGCGCGCAGTTCAAGGAGCGCCGCCGCGCGCTGCACGAGAAGATCAAGGCCGCGCTGGCGCCCACGCAGCAGGGCGCCTGAGGTCCCGCCGTGAACGGGGGACGTGACGGGAGGGCCCTGGCCAGCACAGACTGGGTGGGCCCCTTCGTCCCGTGGGAGTCCCCATGCTTCGCAGTCTCCTTGTCGCCGTCGTGGCCCTGATCGCAGGCTGCCGTGCGCACTCCGGCGCGACGCAAGGGCCGGTGACGCAGGCCCCGGCGTCGGCTCCGGACGTGGACGTGGACGCGCCGCCGGTGGTGCTGGTGGCGGATGCGGAGCTGCAGCGAGTGCAGAAGCGCGCGCGCTACATCGTCGAGTCCGAGCAGGGCGCGATCCGCGCCACGGACCTGCTGCTCACGCGCCCGGACCTGGACCGCACGCGGATGAACTGGTTCTTCACCGTGCCGCGCGGCAACGCCTGGTACTCCGTGTTCGGCCGGTTCAACCCCCAGGACGTGTTCGTCCCGGCGTATGCGTACCGCGCGCCCATCGAGTTCTCCGGTGAGATGGAGGACTTCCCCGTCGAATCTCTCCCCGAGGGCATGGAGGCCCTGGCTCGCGCCGTGAGCACCGCCTGTGAGCGCGTCTTCCAGGTGCACGGCCGCAAGCAGCTCAACCCCGTCGTGGTGGAGGAGGACGACGGCATCACCGTGTATGTGCTCCAGGGCTTCGACGACTCGAACCTGTACCTGCTGGGCGGCGACTTCCGCTTCCGCTTCAGCAAGGACGGCCGCCAGAAGCTCCAGGAGCTGCCGCTTCACCAGGGCCTCATCCCCGTGTCCGTCGCGCCGGACCCGGACGGGGAGCGGCCACCGTTCTCCGCGCACGCCCACGTGCTCTTCCCGGGACCGCTGGAGACGGAGCTCGCGCTGGTGATGCTCTATCCGTCCCTGGGCGGCTTGTTCGTGGGCGCGGCCGACCAGGACTGCGTCTACGCGTTGTCGACCGACGGCACCATCCGCGCCGTGCGCTTGAGCCGCGAAGAGGTCCTGCGTGAGCTGCGTCCGGACGGCACCTTCGCTCCGCCCGAGGCCCTGAAGTCCGAGACGGAGGAGGGCTCGGACGTGGTGCTGTGAACAGCTCCTGACGCCGCACTGTTGAGCTTCCACCAGCCCTGTCGCCCGCGCCCGTCAGGCCCCCCGGGCCCCGGGCCTAGAGTTCGCGGCCTCACGGGGGCTGCCAGTCGCGACCGCATGTCCCCCGTGTCCCCCAGGAGGACGCGATGGCCTTGCAGAGCGACTACCAGGACGTGCTGGACGTGGCGAAGAACGTGGGCGCGCGGATCGAGACCCGCGAGGAGAACGGCAAGCTCATCATCAAGGGCTCGGTCGAACACGCCTTCGACCGCGATCGCATGTGGGATCAGATCAAGGCGAAGCACCCGAAGTGGAACGACGAGGTCATGGTCATGCTCACCGTGACCCATGCCGAGCCCTACGGCGTGCACACCGTGAAGTCCGGCGACACGCTCAGCAAGCTGGCCCGTGACATCTACGGTGACATGAAGCTGTACACGAAGATTTTCGAGGCCAACAAGGACCAGCTCAAGGACCCGGACCACATCAAGGTGGGCCAGGTGCTCAAGCTGCCGCCCAAGACGATCGTCAACAAGGCCTGAGTCGCGCCGTGCTCCCGCCGCCGGCGGTCGTGCTGCTCGTGGACCGTCGGCGTTGCCGGGGAGTGCTCCCCGGCGGAGGGGGTGGATCAGACGCCGCGAAGGCGTGCGGCCCAGGCGAGGTACGCGGCCCGGGGATCGTCGAGCGGGTCGCGGAAGAGGGCGCGGATGTCGGCGGTGTCCACCTGTCCGGCGTCGAAGGCCCGGTAGAGGCTGTCGCCCAGCAGGTAGCCGAGCGCGTGGCTGACGCCGTGAAAGAGGCGGTCGCGGCGCAGGGGCAGGAGCTTCACGGCCTCGTCGGGGGCCTCGGACTCCGTGGCCTTGTGGGCGAGGACGAAGGCGGCGGTCTGCCGCTCCAGGCCCCTGGACTCACCGAACCGCTTCGCCCACTCCGCGACCGTGGGGCAGGTGCGGCGCGGGTTGACCAGCTTGGAGCCGAAGAAGCCCAGGGCCTCTTCCAGGCAGCGTGCGTAGAAGGCCTCGGACGCGCCGCGGGGGGCGTCCATGGCGTCGCCCACGGCGCAGTGGCGCACGAAGTGGGCGGCTTCTTCCGCGGCGTGGTTGAGCGACAGCGACGCAAGCCAGGCCGTGCGCGCGCGCGGGATGTAGCCGCTCTCACGCGACAGGATGTGCTTGCGCAGCTGGGACAGCTCCGCCTGGGTGAAGCGGCCGCGCCGGCGGATGCGCGCGAGCACGTCTCCGTCCGCGGCCGTGGTCACTTCGACGGAGTCCAGCTCGCGGCCCACGGGCACGCCGGCGAGCCGGCCGATGAGCTCCGCCATCTCGCGGAAGCGCTCCGCGGCGCTGCGGTCCAGGAGGGGCGCGTCGTCGCCTTCGGCCTCCAGGTAGTCCAGGAAGCTCTGCTGACAGAGGACGGGCGAGGCGTTCATCAGGCACAGCGCGCCGTCCGCCAGCTCCACGGCCTCCGCGTCGCCCAGCCGGCCCTCTCGCGCGAGCCGCCACCAGAGGCCCTCCGCGTTCTGGTACACGACGAGGCTCCGGCGCGGGTGGGCGTCACCCAGGGCGCGCTCCACCTGCGCGGGCAGGTGACAGGGGGCGGCGTGGAACTGGCCGACCAGCACCATCACCAGCGGGACGTCCTCCGCTCGGGCCACGCGGGCGATGCGTTCGGCGGCGAAGGCGTCGCGCAGCGCGAGCGAGCGCTCTCCCTGGGCCCGACGGTCGATGGCGGCGACCTCGAGCTTGAGGCGCTTCGCGAAGCTCAGCACGGCGCGGATGCCGGCGCCGGGACCGAAGCCCGGGGTAGGGCCATGGCCCAGGCGTGACAGGAGCGTGCGCTCCGGCATGCGCCCCGCGAGGTACGCGTCCAGGGCCGCCTGGTGCCGGCCCTCCACGCACTCGAGCGCCAGCACGACGCGGCGTCCGGAGGCGAGGGCGCGCTCGGCGAGGTCCAGGTACGTCTGCTGCGCGAGGGGCAGCGTGTGATAGTCACCGACGTAGACGAGGTCCGACGCCGCGATGCGCTGGTGCACGTGGGTCAGGGGCACCACGCGCTGATAGGCGCTCGTGCGCCGGCGGTAGCGGGCCTCGTAGGCGCGGAAGGCTTCGGTGCGGCCTTCGACCACCCGGGCAATCTGGGCGCGTTGGCGACGGAAGAGGGCGAGGTGAAGGGCAAGCGACGCGCGCATGGAGCGGGAGGCACCGTCGCATGCGCTCGCAGGGCCGGCAAAAAATCAGCGGGAAGCGAACGGGTGTGTTGCTTGACTCGCATGGCCCTGCAACGGACCATCGCTGTCAATCTTGCGGACCGCACTTCCTCGCACGCTCATCCTCTGCGCCGTGGTGTTCGTCGCGGCCTCCGTTCACGCGCAGGAGCCTGCGCTGCTGCACGCGTCACCGCCGCGCGCGGAGGTTCGTCAGCCCCTCCAACTGGACGCGACGCTGGTGGACGGCGGCAAGGTGCTGGAGGTCTTCGTCCGCTACCGAGGTCCCGGAGAGCCGTACATCCAGGTCGTGATGGAGCGGCAGTACGGGGACCTGTACCGCGCCGTCATTCCGGCAGAGCACATGGTGCCGCCCGGCGTGGAGTACTTCGTCGAGGCCTCGATGCTGAATGGCGAGCGCACGCCGCTCTTCATGTCCGCGCTCCGGCCCGCGCGGGTCGTCGTTGGAGCGCAGGCCCCGGAGCCACCGGCCGTCCGCGCCTCGTCAGGTGGACGCAGGGGGGCCGGTGAGGACTCGCGGTCCGCGCCCAACATCGATGCCTTCTCTCCGCCCTCGGGCGGGGCGGAGAACAGCGAGGGGGCCTCGGGTCCACGAGGCGCCCAGGCCCCGGTGACCACGGGGATGTCCGGTGCGAGGGGCGGCTCACGCACGGACGCCACGGAGGTCCGCGCGGCGCCCCGCCCGGATGCGTCCGACCCACGCGCAGCAAGCCGCACGGAGGGTACGGACCCCCGTTCTCCTGGCGGTCCGGACTCGCGTTCCTCGACGCGCACGGAAGCGACCGATCCGCGGTCCACGACCCGCGCGGGAACCACCGACGCGCGGACGTCAAACGGCGCGGAGGGAGGGGACGCGCGCTCCACGGTTCGCTCGGAGGCTTCCGACCCGCGCGCCTCGGCCCGGACGAGCGGCGCGGATACACGCTCCGCGACCCGCCCGGAGGCAGCCGACCCGCGCGCCTCGGGCCGCACGAGCGGCGCGGATACACGCTCCTCGACCCGCCCGGAGACCCCTGACGCGCGTTCCTCGGCTCGCGTGGAGGCAGGGGATGCTCGTTCCACGGTGCGCCCGGATGCGGCCGACGCGCGCGCCCCGGCCCGCTCGGACGCGCGGTCTTCCTCTCGAACCTCCCGCGCATCGGACTCGGACGACGCGATGGCCGCGCTCAACGCGGACCTTCCTCCGGACACCCGGGGTGGCACAGCCCGTGCGCCTGCCTCCTCCCGCGAACCCGCTGCCTCTGGCCGCACGTCGATGGAGGACGACCTGGCGCTCTACAGCGCCGAGGACGTGCTCGCGGTGACGACACTCCAGGAGGAAGCCGTCCGCACCGTGCCGGCCATCGGTGCCTCCTTCAATCGCTCGCAGATGCGCGCGCTCGGCGCCCGCACGGTGGCGGACGTGCTGGACGTCGTGCCGGGCGTGTCCGTGAGCCGCGACGTGCAGGGCTTCCACCGCACCGCCATCCGGGGCCTGCGCAACGACGCGGAGGTGCTCTTCCTCCTGGACGGCCACCGCCTCAACAACTTCTTCGACGGCAAGGCGCTGATGAACCTCCCGGTGGAGAACCTGGAGCGCATCGAGGTCATCCGCGGGCCCGGCTCCGCCATCTACGGCGCCGGCGCCTTCCAGGGCGTCGTCAACCTGGTGATGAACCACGCCGACGGCGTGCGCGGTGCCATCACCACCGGCGGCGTCCCTCGCGATGATGGCCGGCTCGCGCTCTCCACCGACGGCCACCTGGCCGCCGCGCATACCTCGGGCGATCTGCGCCTCTTCGCGGACCTGGACCTGTGGACCCAGGAGGGTGACTCGCTCATCATCGACCACGACGCGCTCGACGCCGAAGCCGTGGACCAGGGCCTGCGTGACGTGGATGACCCCGCGGGCCGCACGAGCGACGGCCGCTTCCTCGTCAATGCCGGCGCGGGCGTGTCCTACGGCCTGGACAGCGCCGGACGCGTGGGGGTCAGCGCGCGCTACCTCGCGGAGAAGCGCGATGCCCTCGTGGGGCTGTTCGACACCGTGGGCAATGACTCGGCGCTGTCCTGGAACGTGCTCCTCGCCGACCTCACCTGGGACCGGCCCTTGTCCGACGGAGGGCAGGTGCGGGCCCGGCTGGGCTTCGATCAACAGTCCACCGACCGCCGCTTCCAGCTCACGCCCAGGGGCTTCCGGACCGGCGAGGGCGCGGATCGCTTGTTCCCGCAGGGACTCCAGGAGGAGACGAGCGTCACCGTGCGCACGGTGACGGCCTCCGTGGACGCGGACCTCGCGCTCGCGAAGGAGAACCACCTCACCCTCGGCTTCGTCGCCGAACAGCAGTCCCTGGCCAGCTACGACTACACGACGAACTACACGCTCGACGGCCGCCTGCGCCCCAGCCCCGCCGCGCCCGAGGGCCTCGTGGACCTGACCCAGCTCGCCGATGGCGCGGCCTCCCGCCGCCTCAACCTGGGCGTGTCCGCGCAGGACCAGTGGACCCTGCTCTCCGCGCTCACGCTCACCTTCGGCCTGCGTGTGGACGCCACCCAGCTGCCCGACGTGAACGACCAGGGCGTGCTCGACGGCCGCAAGACGGTGGTGCGCGTCAACCCGCGCGTGGGCCTGGTCATCGCCGCGACGGACGCGCTCGTGCTCAAGGCCCTCTACGGCCGCGCCTTCCGCCCGCCCACGCCCCAGGAGCTGGTCGAGCGCATCCCCGACACCGACTACAACCAGGGCCGCTTCGAGGGAAACCCGCTCCTGCAGCCCACCACCGTGGACACCTTCGAGCTGGGCGCGGACCTGGTCCAGGCCGCTGGCGACACCCGCGTGCGCGTGCGCGCCAACGCGTTCCTCCAGAACTTCGCGTCGCCCATCACGCCGGTGGACACCAGCGGCAACATCGTCCCGCTGCGCAACCGCGAGCTGGGCGTGCGCGTGTACGGCGTGGAGGCCGAGGCCCGCCTGGAAGCGTCGAAGCGCGCCGCCGCGTGGGTCAACGCCAGCCTGTCGCGCGCGCAGGACCTGGAGCTGCCGGACCAGGCCCGGCTGCTCACCGACGTGCCCCAGGCGCGCTTCAACGCGGGCGTGTCCATGCCCCTGGGGGACTGGGTGAACCTGGACGTGGTGGTGCGCTCCGGCGCCGAGCGCCGCAACAACAGCCGCTCCACGCTGGAGCTCATCCGCCGCTACAAGATTCCCGCCTACAGCCTCATCACCGCGCAGCTGCGCACCGAACCCATCTGGGACCACTTCGAGGTGACGCTGTTCGCGCAGAACCTCTTCGACCACGACCTGCGCGACGACGTGCCCCGCCCCGACCGCATCACCGCGCTCCTGCCGCGCGAGGGCGTGTCCGGCTACCTCACGCTGAGGGCCTTCTACTGATGGACCGCCGCTTCCTCGCCGCCGCGCTCGCCGGGCTCACGCTGTTGCCCGGGTGCCTCGCCTACAACGATTCCTGCGCCCCCCTGGTGGACGACCCCGACGCCGTCGTCGGCTACCTGGGCGAGGAGGTCCTCCTGGACAAGGCGTTCACCCGCCACGACAACAACGCGCTGGGACAGCTGGCCGCGGACGCCTTCCTCCACGCCGAGGACGGCGCCGCGAAGCCCACCGAGCTGGGCATCATCAACGGCGGCTCGCTGCGCGACGAGGGCCTGTGCGTCACCCGCACGTCGCTGCGCCCGGGGGCGCTCACCGACGGCGTCCTCCACGAGGTCATCCTCTTCGAGAACCTCGTCGTGACCGTGGACCTCACGGAGAAGCAGCTCGTGGCCCTGTTCGAACACGCCGTGGAGACGCTGGCCGTGGAAGGGCAGGCCATCGTGTCGCCGTCCGGCGCCTTCCTCCACGTGTCCGACGGCACCACGCTGCGGGTGGACTGCGCGCGGCCCGCGGGTCAGCGCGTGAAGGAGCTGCGCGTGAAGGGCCGCGCCGTGTCCCTGCCCGCGCGTGACGACGCGTCCATCCGCTACCGCGTGGCGATGTCCACGTTCTTGCTGAAGGGGGGCGACGGCTACGGTGGCATCCTGGGCAACGCGGGACAGGACCCCGACAGGAACCCGGTGCAGGCGCGAAAGCTGGGCGGCACCGACGCGAACATCACGGCGGCGTACATGAAGAGCACCTACCCCAGCCCGGTCCAGGCGCTGAAGGAAGCCCCGCGCGTCATCTTCGACAACTGTGCCCGGCCCTCCCGGCCCGCGCCGCGCTGACTCCACGCGGGTGCGGACTTCCGGGGCCGGGGGCGGAAGGGCCCTTACGTCTTGGAGGGCTCGTCCGAGGAGGCCGGGGCGCTGGCCACCACCGCCGCGGGAGCGGCAGCGGCGGCAGACGCCACGGGGGCCGCCGGCCGTGGCGGCAGGGGGCCCAACACGTCGTTGACCGAGGGCATCCGACGGATGTCGGTGCGGGCGACCTTCCACGCCTGCTGGACGATCCACGACAGGGAACGGTCCTGCCGCGTCGCCTCGCGCTGGATCTCTTCCAGCATGTCCTCGGGAAAATAGAGTGACTGCTTGCGATGATCCGTGGTGGCCATTGCCTGACTACGGCCTTTCTTCGCGCGGGTCCTGGCGCTCATCGCCAGTGACGTCGTTCACCGCGGGGAACGACTTGATGCGGTCGCGAGCGATCTTCCAGGCCTGCTGCACCACCCACGAGAGCGAACGGTCCTGCCGGTTCGCCTCCTCCTGGATCTCCTTCAGCATCTCCTCGGGGAAGTACAGCGACTGCTTGCGCTTGTCGGTGCCTGCCATACCTGGGTCTCCGGGGCGGATTCGAGGTGACGACCTGAACACACCGGAGCGGTTATCCGACAGACTCCCTGAAGGGTCAACGGTTTCGGAGCACTCGTTCGTGCGCACGCGGGCTGAACGCTCCGCTTCCGACATTGCATGGCGCGGACGTGCGGTGTGCCGGTGAAAAAGAGCGTGGCGCGCGAAAAAAGCAAACGCCCCGGCCTCCACGAGGGAAGCCGGGGCGTTTCGGAAAGAGGGACCGCCAGGAGCGAATCTCCAAGCGGCCCCGTGGGCCCAGAGGGGGAGGGGGGGGACCCCTAGGCCCAACGTCATGAAGTCCAGAACGTCCAGCCAACAACCGTGAGGCGCCGTTCTATTTCCGCCCCGCGTCCATCCGTTGTGGGGATCATGGAATCCATCCCCACGCCTTCCTGCCACCGCGACTCTGTAACCCGGCCTCCCGCTCCTCCATTCCACCGCAGTCGCCATGCCCCGCGCGTCCCCTGAACTTCCCCCGCTGCCCGCCGCGCTCGCCCGCTCCTATGCGGAGCACGGCCTCGCCTCGCGCTCGGTGCTGCTGGCCGTCTCCGGAGGCGCGGACTCCACCGCGCTCCTCGTGGGCACCGCCCGCGTCCGCGACACCCTGAAGATGCGCGTGGAGGTGGCGACGGTGCACCATGGCCTCCGGGAGGAGGCCGCGGACGAGGTGGCGTGCGTCACCGGACTGGCCGCACGCCTGGGCCTGCGCTGCCATGTCCGCAGGCTCGCGCTGTCGCCCGGGGCGGGCGTGGAGGCCCGCGCCCGCGAGGCACGCTACGCGACCCTGGAGGTCCTGCGCCTGGAGCGCGGGCTGGACGCGGTGGCGACCGGCCACACGCTCGAGGACCAGGCGGAGACGCTGCTGATGCGCCTGGCCCGAGGGACAGCCCTCCGGGGCGCCCGGGGCGTCCACGCTCGCGCGCCCACGCTCCTCCGGCCGCTGCTGACGTGCTCGCGCGCGGACGTGCTCGCCTTCCTGGCCACCGAGGGGGTCGGGTTCGTGAGCGATCCAATGAACGCGGACCCGTCCTTCTTCCGCACCCGCGTGCGCCAGGACGTGCTGCCCGCGCTCCACCGGGCCGCGGGCTTCAGCACCGTGGCGCACCTGGCCACCTTCGCGCGCCTCGCCGCCGAGGACGAGGCGCTCCTCGCCAGCTGGGCGGACGCGTCCTGGGAGCGGCTGGCGCTGCCAGGGGGCGGGCTGGACGCCGTGGGGCTGCGCGCCCTGGAGCCGCCGCTGCTTCGCCGCGTGCTCGCCCGGCTGCTGGGAGGAGCGGGCGTGCGGGTGGACCACGCCACGCTGGAGCGCTGTGGTGAGGCGGTGCGCGGAGGGGGTGTCGCGACGCTGAGCGGCGGCTTCCTGCTCAGGGCCACCGGTGGGCGGGTGCGCTGCGTGCCGCCCGGGGCGCGAGCGGCTCCTGAGGCGCTGGAGCTCTCCGGGCCGGGCGCGGAGGGGACCTTCGGCGCCTGGCGCTTCCAGGTGGCGGAAGGTTCCGCGCCCCCGGGTGTGTTGGCCCTGGGATTGGATGGGGAAACGGCCTGGCCGCTCACGGTGCGCTCCCGGAAGCCGGGGGACCGCATCCGGACGCGCTCGGGGCACCGCAAGGTGCAGGACGTGCTGGTGGACGCCCGCGTCCCCACGGAGGCACGGGAGGGGCAACCGGTGGTGGTGGATGCGCGCGGGGAGCCGCTGTGGCTTCCGGGCGTTCCGCCGCGCTTCGCCGGACCGGGGCTGGAGTCACGTCCAGACGCGGTGGCTTCCCGACAGACGCTGTGGGCCGTCCCTCTGGCCGCAAGCGAACCGAAGACCCCTCCGTTATAGAGTCGATGCTTCAAAACGGGGGATGGTCGCGGACCCCTAAATAGTTGAGGGCTTTTTACTGTTGCTGATACGGTCCGTCGCTGGCCTGCATACGGGCGGGCGCCGGGCACATGACGAACCTCGCCGGGGATTCTCCTGGCACGGCCCTCATCCCGCCGAGTACCGAAAGGGCAGCTGAAACGTGCGTTCGACCTACAAGACCATCGGGCTCTGGGTCATCCTGATCGTCCTCTTCGTCGCCTTCTACAATTTCTTCTCGCAAGGCAACGAGCAGGTGCAGGAACCGACCTTCACCCAGCTACTGACCAAGGTGGAGGAGAAGAAGGTCCGGGCCGTCTCCGTCAAGGGCAACACCTACTCCGGCACGTTCAGCGATTCGAACGACAAGTTCCGGACGACGGGGCCCGCGCCGGATGTGGCGGTGCTCAACCAGCTCCGCGCCAGCGGCGTGGACGTGAAGTACGAGCGCGAGGAGCAGAACAGCCTCTGGCTGACCATCCTCGGGCAGTGGATGCCGGTCGTCTTCCTGTTCCTGTTCTTCATCTTCTTCATGCGCCAGCTCCAGGGCGGCAGCGGCAAGGCGATGACGTTCGGGAAGTCGAAGGCGAAGCTCCTCAGCGAAAGTCACAACAAGGTCACGTTCGCGGACGTGGCGGGTGTGGACGAGTGCAAGGAGGAGCTGGAGGAGATCGTCGCCTTCCTCAAGGACCCCAAGAAGTTCACCAAGCTGGGCGGCCGCATCCCCAAGGGCGTCCTGATGATGGGGCCTCCGGGCACGGGCAAGACGCTGCTCGCCCGCGCGGTGGCCGGTGAAGCGGGCGTCCCGTTCTTCTCCATCTCCGGCTCGGACTTCGTGGAGATGTTCGTGGGCGTCGGCGCCAGCCGCGTGCGCGACCTGTTCGAGCAGGGCAAGAAGAACGCCCCCTGCATCATCTTCATCGACGAGATCGACGCCGTGGGCCGCCACCGTGGCGCGGGCCTGGGCGGCGGTCACGACGAGCGCGAGCAGACGCTCAACCAGCTGCTGGTGGAGATGGACGGCTTCGAGTCCAACGACGGCGTCATCCTCATCGCCGCCACCAACCGTCCGGACGTGCTGGACCCGGCGCTCCAGCGCCCGGGCCGCTTCGACCGCCGCATCATCGTTCCCCGTCCGGACCTCAAGGGCCGCCTGGGCGTGCTGAAGGTGCACACCCGCCGCGTGCCGTTGGCCCCGGAGGTGGAGCTGGAGGTCATCGCCCGCGGGACGCCCGGCATGACGGGCGCGGACCTGGAGAACCTGGTCAACGAGTCGGCCCTGATGGCCGCGCGCCAGAACAAGGAGCGCGTGGACCTGGCGGACTTCGAGCAGGCGAAGGACAAGGTCTTCATGGGGCCGGAGCGCCGGTCCATGATCATGACCGACAAGGAGAAGCGGAACACGGCCGTCCACGAGGCCGGCCACGCGCTCCTCGCCAAGCTGCTGCCCGGGTGCGACCCCCTGCACAAGGTCACCATCATCCCGCGCGGTCAGGCCCTGGGCGTCACCTGGAGCCTGCCCACCGAGGACAAGGTGAACGGCTACCGCAAGCAGATCCTCGACCAGATCACCATGGCCATGGGTGGCCGCATCGCCGAAGAGCTCATGTTCAACGAGATGAGCAGCGGCGCGGCGAACGACATCGAGCGGGCGACCGAGACGGCGCGCGCCATGGTGTGCCGCTGGGGCATGAGCGAGAAGATGGGCCCGCTGGCGTTCGGCAAGAGCGACGGTGAGGTCTTCCTGGGCCGCGACTTCAACGCGTCCAAGGACTACTCCGAGGACACCGCCCGGCAGATCGACGCGGAGGTCCGCAGCATCGTCGTGGGCTGCTACACGCACGGCAAGCAGCTGCTCACGGACAAGCTGGACGTGCTCCAGCGCGTGTCCGACGCGCTGGTGGAGTACGAGACGCTCGACGCCGAGGACGTGAACATCATCCTCCAGGGTGGCCAGCTCACCCGCGAGCGTCCGGCGCCGCGCATCAGCTCCACGCCGAAGCCGACGGAGAAGAAGGACAAGCGGAAGATCCTCGACGCGCTCGAGGGGCTGCCCAACATGGAGCCGAAGAAGGCCTGAGCGCCCTCCGGTTCTCCCTGAAGTGACGAAGGCCCTTTCCGCTCAAGCGGGGAGGGCCTTTTTCATGGGGGGCCGGCGCCGCTGGCGTCGCCCGCCGGTGCGCAAGCCATCTTCCCTGGACCCGGAGAAGCGGCGACACTGACCGCTCGCCGCCCTCACGCTCTGAAGGGGTCCTGACCGTGCTGCGCGCCCGCCTCATCGCCCGTGATCGTCCCGACGACCTGTCCCTCGTCCTCCGCCGCCTGAACCTGTCTCCCCGCAACCGCGAGCACCTGACGCGCGAGCTGGGCCATGCGCACGTGCTCGTCACCGGGGGCCGGCCCTCCTATGAGGAGGAGCTGGTGCCGCCGCATGGCTCCAAGGAGCGGGAGAAGCTGCCCACCTGGACCGCGGGGCTCCACCGCGACCATCCCGGCGAGGTGCTCCTGTCCGGCAGCCGCCAGCAGTTCGACCGGCTCATCTCGCTGGCCCGCAAGTCCCCTCGGACGGACGGCCTGGCGCGCGCCCTGGAGGAGGTGCTCTCGCCCGCGCCCCTGCCGGCGCTGACGCTGAGCGGCCGTCGCTTCGAGTGGGGCACGCGCACGTACCTCATGGGCGTGGTGAACGTGACGCCCGACAGCTTCTCCGACGGGGGGCAGTTCCTGGACGCGGCCCGCGCGGTGGAGCACGGGCTCAAGCTGGTGGACGCCGGCGCGGACATCCTCGACGTGGGGGGCGAGTCCACCCGGCCGGGCTCCCTCCCGGTGTCCGTGGAGGAGGAGACCGCGCGCGTCCTCCAGGTGGTGGAGGGGCTGCGGGCCCGCTCCACCGTGCCCATCTCCGTGGACACGATGAAGGCCCCGGTGGCCCAGGCGGCGCTGAAGGCCGGAGCGCACCTCATCAACGACGTCACCGGCTTCCACTTCGACCCGGCGCTGGCCGGGGTGGTGGCCGCCGCGGGCGCCGCCTGTTGCCTGATGCACACCCAGGGGATGCCCCGGACGATGCAGCAGATGCCCCACTACGAGGACGTGGTGGGCGAGGTGATGGACTACCTGGAGGAGGGGATGTTCCAGGCCACCGAGGCGGGCATCCCGCGCGAGCGCATCCTCCTGGACCCGGGCATCGGGTTTGGCAAGACGCTGGAGCACAACCTCTTCCTGCTGCGGCGTCTGGAGGAGCTGCGCGGGCTGGGACAGGCGCTGCTCGTGGGCACCAGCCGCAAGTCGTTCCTGGGGACGCTGACGGGGGGCAAGGGCCCCACCGAACGGCTGGCGGCCACGCTGGGGTCCGTGGCGGCGATGGCGGTGATGGGGGGCGCGGACGTCGTCCGGGTGCACGACGTGGCGGAGGCGCGCGACGCGCTGGCGGTGGCGGAGGCCATCCGTTGGGCCCGGGGTGGCGGGGACCTGTACGGCGGCTGACGCGCGCAAGCTCGGATGTCCGGGAGGCTCCAGGCGCGCCCGCACGGGTGCTTGCCTGGGGGGCACCGCATCCCTAGCTTCGGGCCCACGTGCCGGACGGGGTATAAGCCCCCGGACGTGAGTGGCCGGAGCCCTTCCGGCAATGGGAAAGGTGGAGCGGCACACATGGCGTACAGGATGGACATGCCCCCCAAGGAAGCACCGAAGACGGAGCGGCTGTTCGGCACGGACGGCGTCCGCGGCGTCGCCAACGTCTATCCGATGACGGCCGAGGTCGCGATGAAGCTCGGACGGGCGCTCGCGTACCTCATCCGCAACGGCCCGCACCGCCACCGCGTCATTGTGGGCAAGGACACGCGGCTGTCCGGCTACATGCTGGAGCAGGCCCTGTCCGCCGGCCTCATCTCCATGGGCGTCGACGTGGAGCAGGTGGGCCCGCTGCCCACGCCCGGCATCTCCAACCTCACCACGTCCATGCGCGCGGACGCGGGCGCCGTGATTTCGGCGTCCCACAACCCGTACCAGGACAACGGCATCAAGTTCTTCTGGCGCGACGGCTTCAAGCTGCCGGATGAGACGGAGGCCAAGATCGAGGAGCTGGTCTCCAGCGGTGAGATCGACAACATCCGCCCCACGGCCACCAAGATTGGCCGCGCCATCCGCCTGGAGGACGCGCGGGGCCGCTACATCGTCTACCTGAAGGCCACCTTCCCCCGCGAGCTGACGCTGGAGGGGATGACCATCGTGGTGGACTGCGCCAACGGCGCGGCGTACCGCACGGCGCCGTCGGTGCTGGAGGAGCTGGGCGCGAAGGTCATCGCGCTGGGCGTGTCCCCGGACGGCAAGAACATCAACCACAAGTGCGGCGCGCTCCACCCGGAGGGCCTGGCCAAGGCGGTGGTGAAGCACGGCGCCCACCTGGGCATCGCGCTGGACGGCGACGCGGACCGCCTCATCGTCGTGGACGAGAAGGGCAGCGTCGTGGACGGCGATGCCATCATGGCCATCTGCACGGGTGAGCTGGTCGCGCGCAAGGAGCTGAAGAAGAAGACGCTCGTCGCCACGGTGATGAGCAACATCGGCCTGGAGCGCGCGGTGTCGCAGTGGGGCGTGAAGGTGGCCCGCACGCGCGTGGGCGACCGGCACGTCGTGGACGAGATGCGCCGCAATGGCTACAGCCTGGGCGGCGAGCAGAGCGGCCACCTCATCTTCCTGAACCACACCACCACCGGCGATGGGACGCTCGCGGCGCTCCAGCTGCTGGCCGTGATGTGCCGCCAGCAGAAGCCCCTGAGCGAGCTGGCCTCCATCTTCCAGCCGGTGCCCCAGACGCTGCTCAACGTCGTGGTGAAGCACAAGCGCGAGCTGGGCGAGCTGCCCACGGTGATGAAGGCCATCAAGAACGTGGAGCAGAAGCTGGGCAACGCCGGCCGGGTGCTGGTGCGCTTCTCCGGGACCGAGCCCAAGGCCCGCGTCCTGATTGAGGGCGAGGACGCGACGCGCAACGAGGCGTACGCCCGGGAGATCGTCGAGGCGCTCTCCAAGGCGCTCAACGGGTAGCGACAGCGGTTGACTTCCGGACGCCGGCCACGAATAGAGGGGCCGGCGCGGGCCCGGGCCCCGGACAATCCCGCACCGCGCCAGCGCAAGGAGCGGGACGATGGGACAGCGACTGGGTGTCAACGTGGATCACGTGGCGACGCTGCGGCAGGCGCGGCGCACCGTGTATCCGGATCCGGTGACGGCCGCGGCGATGGCGGAGCTGGCCGGCGCCCGGCAGATCACCATCCACCTGCGCGAGGACCGGCGCCACATCCAGGACCGGGACCTGCGCATCCTCCGCGACACGGTGCAGACGCTCCTCAACCTGGAGATGGCCGCCACCGCGGAGATGGTGAAGATCGCCTACGAATACAAGCCGGACGTGGTGACGCTGGTCCCGGAGCGCCGCGAGGAGCTCACCACCGAGGGCGGCCTGGAGGTGGCGGGCCAGCGCGAGTCCATCGCGAAGATCATCAAGAACCTCAAGGACGGGGAGATCGCCGTCTCGCTGTTCATCGACCCAGACCTGGATCAGGTGCGCGCGTCCCACAAGGTGAACGCGGACCGGGTGGAGCTGCACACGGGCCGCTACTGCGAGGCGCGCAACGAGAAGGAGCGCGCGCGGGAGCTGGCGCGCATCGTGGACGCGGCCAAGGCGAGCGCGAAGCTGGGCATGGGCGTGGCGGCCGGCCACGGGCTCAACTACGACAACGTGCAGGCCATCGCGCGCATCCAGGAGATCGACGAGCTCAACATCGGTCACGCCATCGTGGCGCGGGCCGTGCTGGTGGGCTTCGAGCGCGCGGTGCGCGAGATGCTGGAACTGATGCGCGACCCGGGGTAGCCCGCCATGTCCATCGTCGGCCTGGGGTTGGATCTCTGCTCCATCGAACGCATCCAGCGCATCCTCGCCGGACCGCGCGCGGAGGCGTTCCTCGCGCGCGTCTACACCGACGGCGAGCGGGCCTACTGCGCCCCGCGGCATGACGCGGCCAGCGCGTACGCGGCGCGGTTCGCGGCGAAGGAGGCGCTGGTGAAGGCCATGGGCGTGCCTCCGGGCGTGAAGTGGCGGGACATGGAGGTCGTGCGCGAGGGCGGTCCGCCGCGCTTCGTGCTCTCCGGCGTGGCCCGTGAAGTGATGGAAGCGCGGGGGTGGGAGGCGATGCTCGCGCTCACCCATGATGCCGGCGTGGCAGCGGCCACGGTGGTGCTCCAGACGAAGTAGGGGAGGTTGGAAGCCATGCAGCGCGTGCTCACCGCCGTCCAGATGCGTGAAGCCGAAGCGGCCGCCCAGGACCGCCATGGGATGCCGTCCGGGTTGTTGATGGAGAACGCGGGCCGCGCGCTCGCGGAGGCCGCCCGGAGCGTGGCGGGGCCAGGGGGGCGCTTCACGGTGCTCTGCGGGCCGGGCAACAACGGCGGGGACGGGCTCGTCGCCGCGCGCTTCCTGCTGGAGGGCGGCGGGCGCGTGGTGGTGTCGCTGGTGGGCGACAGCGCGAAGCTCACGCCCGAGGCGAAGCGCAACCTCCAGGCGCTGGAGGGCTTCGGTGAGTCTCCCCGGGCCTTCGAGGCCCTGCCGGAGGCGGGCCCGGGCGACGTGGTGGTGGATGCCCTCTTCGGCACCGGCCTGAAGCGCGCGCCGGAAGGGGCCTTCGCGGACGCCATCGCCACCGTGGCGCGGTGGCGGCGCGCCGGGGCGAAGGTGGTGGCGGCGGACGTGCCGTCAGGCCTCCAGAGCGACACCGCGGAGCCCTTCCCCACGTGCGTGGAGGCGGACGTCACGGTGGCCTTCGGCTTCGTGAAGCCCGCGCATGAGCTGGAGCCGGGCGCGTCGCTGTGCGGCGACGTGCGGCGCGTGGACATCGGCCTGGGCGGCGAGTCCTCGCGCGCGGTGTCCGGCCCGGAGCTGTTCCGCGTGGAGGAGAAGGACGCGCGTGAAGCGCTTCCGAAGCGCCGCGCGGATTCGCACAAGGGCACCTACGGCCACGTGCTGGTGGTCGCGGGCAGCCCGGGCAAGACGGGCGCCGCGGCGATGGTGGCCCTGGCGGCGCTCCGCAGCGGCGCGGGGCTCGTCACCGTGGCCACGCGCGCGGAGGCGCTGCCGTGGGTGATGGCGCACTCGCCGGAGATCATGGGCATCCCGCTGCCTGGAGAGGGGCCGCTGGGCAAGGGCGACCTGGCGGCGCTCAAGGCCGCGCTGGAGGGCAAGGACGCGCTGGTGATGGGGCCCGGCATCCCCCGGGGCCCGGAGACGGGCGCGCTGATTGGCGACCTGCTGGCGTCGCTGGAGATGCCCGCGGTGCTGGACGCGGACGCGCTCAACGCGGTGGCCGAGGACCTCACGGTGCTGCGGCGGGCGAAGGGGCCCGTGCTGCTCACGCCCCACCCCGGGGAGATGGCCCGGCTGTGGGGGCGGACCACCAAGGACGTCCAGGCCCACCGCGTGGGCGTGGCCCTCAACATGGCCACGTCGCTCAACGTCACGGTGGTCCTCAAGGGCTCGCGCACGCTCATCGCGGAGGCCAGCGGCCGCGTGTTCATCAACCCCACCGGCAACGCGGGCATGGCCACGGGCGGCACCGGGGATGTGCTGTCGGGCGTGTGCGGCGCGCTGCTCGCGCAGGGCATCCCGCTGCCGAAGGCCGCGTGGACGGCCGTGTACGCGCATGGGCTGGCGGGGGACCTGGTGGCCCAGAAGCGCGGCTTGATGGGCCTCATCGCCACGGACCTCCACAAGGGCCTGGGCGAGGTCTGGGTGCGGTGGGGCCGATGAGCGGCGAGCCCACCCGTTCGCGGCGCCAGGTGTCCCCGTCCCCGGAGCAGACGCACCAGCTGGGCGTGAAGCTGGGGCGGCTGCTCCAGCCCGGGGACTTCGTGGGGCTCGTGGGCGAGCTGGGCGCCGGCAAGACGCACCTGGTGCGCGGCGTGGCGGAAGGGGCGGGCGTGGCGCGCTCCGAGGTCGCGAGCCCCACCTTCGCCATCGTGTACCCGTACGAGGGCCGCATCCCGCTGTACCACGCGGACCTGTACCGCCTGACGGACTACGACGAGCTGTACGCCACCGGCTTCCTGGACCTGGTGGGCGGCGACCACGCGATGCTGGTGGAGTGGTTGGACCGCATCCCCCAGGCCGCGCCGCGCGACTTCCTGCGCGTCACGCTCCGCCATGTGGGGGAGGACGCGCGGAGCCTCGACGTGGAGGCCTTCGGCGCGCGTCCGGCCGCGCTGCTCGACGCGTGGCTGGGCTGAAGAGGGCCCGCTTCAGGCCACGGAGGGCCGCGCGGGGAGCACGGCATCCGCCAGCGTCTGCACGCTCCAGCGGTGGAAGACGAGCCTGGAGTCCACGCCCACCACGTCCTCTTCCTCCACGGGCACCCAGTACGGCCCGCCGCACAGCGACTCGCTGGCGATGAGGAACTGCTGGAGCGGCACCCGCGTGCTCGGGGTGCGGAGCGCTTCGGGGCAGCCGCCCAGGCCGGAGGAGATGAAGAGGGTGCGGTTGCGGCGCGTGGCCACCATCGCCTCGCCGTCCGTGACCAGGAAGTTCATCGCGGAGCGCTCCTTCGGCTCACGGCTCCCCGGCACGTCCGTCAGCGCGGACACCAGCGTCATCGTCTCCGCGAGCGCCTGCGCCATCGCCTCCACGCTCACCACTCCGTCGAGCGGTCCTCGCGCCGAGAGCCGCGACAGGAACAGGTAGAAGCAGCGCTCGCTGTCCGTGGTGCCCTTGATGTTGCAGCGCAGCTCCGGGTGGATGAGCGCTTCCACGGCGGCCTTGTGCTTCGCGAACTCGCGCAGCGTGCCGTTGTGCACGAAGGACCAGCGGCCGAAATGGAACGGGTGGGAGTTGCGCAGCTCCACCGCCCCCACGCTCGCGAGCCGGATATGCGCCACCACCGTGCGCGCGGAGACCTGGCTCGACACCCGCTCGAAGTCAGGGTCGCTGTGCGCGGGACCCACGCCGTGCGCGACGAGGGGCGAGGACTCCGGACCGTACGTGGCGATGCCCCAACCGTCCTTGTGCTCACGCGACTGGATGAGGAGGGAATTCCTCTCCGTCACCAGGGCGGTATGGACAGCAGCGGGGACAGCGGATCTGAAACCAAATAATCGGCACATGGTGGCAGCTGATTTCTACAACGGCCGGCCCACGAGGGAAGTTCCACCTGCCCCCTCGGACGATGCCCGTTGTTCAGCGGCACCCACTCAGGGACAGACATTCATCCGCGCGCGAAACACCACCCGTCCACCCTTCACCACCACTCGCGCGTGACTGACCCCCAGATGATAAGGCAGATGCCGGTAACCGCGACACCCGAAGACAACCAGGTCGCCCGCATCACCCACGGCCAGTCGCCCCTGCTGTTGCAACCCCAAGCATTGTGCGGCCCCTCGCGTGGCGGCCCAGTAAGCCTCCGCGGCTGACAGGCCGTTCTCCAGGCAGGCGAGCCCGAGCACCAGCGCCAGGTTCTCCGTCATGGAAGAACCAGGGTTCACGTTTGAACCCAAAGCAATATTGACCCCTGCGTCGCGCAGCTTCCGGCCGGGCGCATAGGGGCGCATGCGCAGGAAGAGGGTGGAGGTGGGCACGAGCACGGCGGTGACGTTCGCGGCGGCGAGCGCGCGGATGCCCTCGTCCGTCACCTGCTCCAGGTGGTCCGCGCTGGCGGCGCCCACCTCCGCGGCGAGCGCGGAGGCTCCGCACGCGGTGAGCTGATCGGCGTGCAGGCGCGGGGTGAGGCCCAGCGCCTTGGCCGCCAGGAGCAGCCGGCGCGACTCCTCCACCGTGAAGGCGCTCTCCTCGGTGAAGACGTCGCAGAAGCGGGCCAGCCCCTCGCGGGCGACCGCGGGGAGGATCTCGTTGATGCAGAGGTCCAGGTAGTCGCCCCGGCGGCCCTGGTACTCCACGGGCACGGCGTGCGCGCACAGGAGCGTGGGCACCAGCTCCAGCGGGGACAGCGCCCCCAGGCGGCGCACGGCGCGCAGCATCTTGAGCTCGTCCTGGAGCGACAGGCCGTAGCCGCTCTTCACCTCGGCCGTCGTCACGCCCTGCGCGAGCAGCCGCTCCATGCGGGGCAGGGCGAGCCGGGCCAGCTCCTCCTCGCTCGCGGCGCGCGTGGCGCTCACGGTGTTGACGATGCCGCCGCCGGCCTTGGCGATCTCCAGGTACGTGGCGCCCTGGTTGCGCAGGTCGAACTCCGCGGAGCGTTCCCCCGCGAAGACCAGGTGCGTGTGCGGATCCACGAAGCCCGGGCCCACGAAGCCGCCCTCGGCGTCGATGATCTCCGTCGCGTCCGTGAGCGCCCCCCGGGGCAGCGCCGCCTCCGGGCCCACGAAGGCGACGCGGCCCGCGCGCAGGCCAAGGCCCGCGCCGGGGTGGGGGGTGAGGGCTTGCTCCGCGGGCTCGCGGTGGGTGCCCTCCACGGTGAGCACCTCGGAGGCGTTGCGCACCCACAGGTCCAGGGCTTCCATGGTCACCGTCCTCCGCGCACGCCCGCGACGGGCGCGTTCCAGGATGTGCCGCCCGAGTGGGCCCGGCCATAGCCACCGGACAGCTCCAGCCTCGTGCGGCTTTCGCCGAACTTGAACTGCGCGGCCACCACCGCGCCGTAGAAATAGGTCGTCACCTGCGAGCCGGGATTCACCAGCGCCTGGTGCGCGCTGATGAACGGCACCAGGCCCAGGGACATGCCGTCCTCTGGCTGCACGGTGAACGCGCAGGTGGCCTCCAGGCCGAAGAGGCTGCTGGTGCTGTTCCGGTCGCCCAGGCCGAAGTCCGACGCGCCCCTCAAGGAGAGGGCCGGGGCCAGGCCCACCGTCCGCGAGCCGATGTAATACGACAGCCCCGTGTACATGCCGTAGGCGGGCGCCGGCAGGCCGACGAACTCACCCTGCAGGCCCAGGTGCCAGGACAGCCGCTCGCTCACGGGCACCGTCACGGAGCCGTCCAGGTCGATGCCCCACTGCTCGCTGACGAAGGGCTTCGCGTCGCCCTCGAAGGGGTCCTCCTCCCCGCGCTCCGCGAGCTGCGGGGCGTTGAGGCGGGGGCCCGCGCGCAGGCCCAGCTGGAAGTAGTTCTCACGGGGCATGCCCGGGCCCATGCGCATCACCATGGGCCCGGCGGTGGTGGGGGTGCAGCCCGCGAGTACACCGCACACCGCTGTCGAAACGACTGCTCGGACGCGAACTGGCATCCGGCGCACTCTAGGCGGTGAGGCCGGGGATGCGCACGCCTCGCTCCTTCGCCACGTCGATGGCCTCCGGGTAGCCCGCGTCCGCGTGGCGCAGCACGCCCATGCCCGGGTCGGACGTGAGCACGCGCTCGATGCGGCGCGCGGCCTCGGGCGTGCCGTCCGCGACGATGACCTGGCCCGCGTGCAGCGAGTAGCCCATGCCCACGCCGCCGCCGTGGTGGAACGACACCCACGAGGCGCCGTTCACCGCGTTCACCAGCGCGTTGAGGATGGGCCAGTCCGCCACCGCGTCCGAGCCGTCCTTCATGGCCTCCGTCTCGCGGTTGGGCGACGCCACGCTGCCGCAGTCCAGGTGGTCGCGGCCAATCACGATGGGGGCCTTCACCTCGCCCTTGCGCACCAGCTCGTTGAAGGCGAGCCCCGCCTTCGCGCGCTCGCCGTAGCCCAGCCAGCAGATGCGCGCCGGCAGGCCCTGGAACGCCACGCGCTCCTGGGCCATGTCCAGCCAGCGGTTGAGCGACGCCTTCTGCGGGAACAGCTCGCGCACCGCGCGGTCCGTGCGGCGGATGTCCTCCGGGTCCCCGGACAGGGCCACCCAGCGGAAGGGCCCCAGGCCCTCGCAGAACAGCGGGCGGATGTACGCGGGCACGAAGCCGGGGAACTCGAAGGCGTTCTGCATGCCGCCCACCTTCGCCTGGCCGCGCAGGTTGTTGCCGTAGTCGAACACGTGGCTGCCGGCGGCCTGGAAGTCGTTCATGGCCTGCACGTGCATGATCATCGACTCGCGGGCGCGCTTCACGTAGCCCTCGGGGTCGCGCTTGCGCAGCTCCGCCGCGGCCTCCAGCGACAGGTCCGTGGGGATGTAGCCGTTGA
Organism: Corallococcus silvisoli; assembly: GCF_009909145.1. NCBI lineage: Bacteria > Pseudomonadati > Myxococcota > Myxococcia > Myxococcales > Myxococcaceae > Corallococcus > Corallococcus silvisoli. The sequence goes on along the minus strand of NZ_JAAAPJ010000019.1, from coordinate 22,793 downwards.
GCGGATCATGCGCGCTCGTCTGATCCGTGACGAGGTCCGGCTTGATGCCGCGCCGGTACAGCTCCCGGAACACCGACGCCGCGTTGCCGATGATGGCGATGGAGCGGCCCACGCGCTTCGCCTGGGCGTCCTTGGCCAGGGCCAGCGCCTCGTCAATGTCCTTCGCCACCACGTCCAGGTAGCGGGTCTCCACGCGGCGCTGCGCGCGGTGCGGATCGATCTCCACGCCCAGGAACACGGCGTTGTTCATGGTCGCGGCCAGGGGCTGCGCGCCGCCCATGCCGCCCAAGCCGCCGGAGAGGACGAGCCGGCCCGCCAGGTCCTCGCTGCCGAAGTGGAAGCGGCCCGCGGCGGCGAAGGTCTCGTAGGTGCCCTGCAGGATGCCCTGCGTGCCGATGTAGATCCACGAGCCGGCCGTCATCTGGCCGTACATCATCAGGCCCTTCTTCTCCAGCTCGTGGAAGTGCTCCCAGTTGGCCCAGTGGCCCACGAGGTTGGAGTTGGCGATGAGCACGCGCGGCGCGTCCGGGTGCGTGCGCAGGATGCCCACGGGCTTGCCGGACTGCACGAGCAGCGTCTCGTCGTCGGTGAGGCTCTGGAGGCTGGAGACGATGCGGTCGAACGAAGGCCAGTCCCGGGCGGCCTTGCCAGTGCCGCCGTAGACGACCAGGTCGCCGGGCTGCTCGGCCACCTCCGGATCGAGGTTGTTCATCAGCATCCGGAGCGCGGCCTCCTGGACCCAGCCCTTGCAGGAGAGCGTGGTGCCGCGAGAGGCGCGGATGATGCGGGACATGCGGAAGGCTCCTGGAAATAGAGGCGCGTGAAAGGGGCGCCCGGGCGGGCACCCTAACCGAACCCCCGGGGCCGCGGGGGGACGCCGTGCAGGCTCGCCTGCCAGGGAGCGGCTGGACGCCCCGCGTCAGCAGTCCTTGCGCGCGTCCACTGAGGCGCTGACGTGGAACACACCGCTGGTGTCGTAGAACTTGTAGTAGCTGCCTGGCGGTGATGCCTGGAGGGGCGGGCTCCGCCCCTGGCCTGTCGGGGCGGCGGAGGCGCGGTAGAGTCCGCTTTCGTAAGAAGAGGTGGGACATGGATCAGGCGCCGCGACAGGGAGAGGACGACGGGGACGGGGCCGGGGATGCCCTGGCGGTGCGCTCGGCCCAGCCGCCGCTGGAGGTCCAGCCGCCGGATGTGGGCCCGGTGAAGACGGTGGCGGGCGGCGTGCCGGCGGTGCTGAGCGCGCTCAAGCATGTGCTGGGCGAAGCGGGCCCGTGGCGCGGCGGGAAGCTGATCTGGAAGATCAACCAGCAGGATGGCTTCGACTGTCCGGGGTGCGCGTGGCCGGATCCGTCGCACCGGTCGGTGCAGGAGTACTGCGAGAACGGCGCGAAGGCGGTGGCGGAGGAGGGGACGCGCGAGCGCGTGACGCCGGAGTTCTTCCGCCAGTGGAGCGTGGCCCGGCTCGCGGAGCAGTCCGACTTGTGGCTGGGCAAGGCGGGGCGGCTGACGCACCCGATGGTGCTGCGGGAGGGCGCCACCCACTACGAGCCCCTGTCATGGGAGGAGGCGTTCGCGCTGGTGGCGGAGGAGCTGAACGCGCTGGGTTCGCCCGACGAGGCGGCGTTCTACACATCCGGGCGCACCAGCAACGAGGCCGCGTTCCTCTACCAGTTGTTCGTGCGGCAGTTCGGCACCAACAACCTGCCGGACTGCTCCAACATGTGCCACGAGTCCAGCGGCACGGGCCTCACGGAGACGCTGGGCATTGGCAAGGGCTCCGTCACGCTGGAGGACTTCGACCACGCGCAGGCCATCTTCGTCATCGGGCAGAACCCGGGCACCAACCACCCGCGCATGCTGACGGCGCTCCAGGCCGCCGCGCGCCGGGGTTGTGAAATCGTCAGCGTCAACCCGCTGCCGGAGACAGGGCTCAACCGCTTCAAGCACCCGCAGGAGGTGCTGCACCTGTTCGGTCCGGGCACCGCGCTCAACAAGCTGTTCCTCCAGGTGCGCATCAACGGCGACGTCGCGCTGCTCCAGGGGCTGGGCAAGGCGCTGCTGGAGCGCGAGGCGAAGGCGCCGGGCACGGTGGTGGACCGGGCCTTCGTCGAGGGGCGGACGGCGGGCTTCGACGCGTACGCGGCGAACCTGGCCACGGTGTCATGGGACGACGTCGTGGAGCAGAGCGGCGTGCCGCGCGAGCAGCTCGAAGCGGCGGCGGACATCCTGGCGCGCTCCGAGCGCACCATCTTCTGCTGGGCCATGGGGCTCACCCAGCACCGGAACGCGGTGGGCAACGTGCAGGAGGTGGTCAACCTGACGCTCCTGCGCGGCAGCATCGGCAAGGCGGGGGCGGGCGTGTGCCCCGTGCGGGGCCACAGCAACGTGCAGGGCGACCGCACCATGGGCATCTGGGAGCACGCGAAGCCGGAGTTCATGGACGCGCTGGCCCGGGAGTTCGGCTTCGCTCCGCCGCGGCACACCGGCCTGGACACGGTGGGGACGCTCAAGGCCCTGCACGACGGTCAGGTGAAGGTGTTCTTCGCGCTGGGGGGCAACTTCCTGTCCGCCACGCCAGACACGGAGTTCACGGCACGGGCGCTGCGGCGCGCGCGGCTCACGGTACACGTCTCCACCAAGCTCAACCGCGCGCACCTGGTCCACGGCAAGCGCGCGCTCATCCTCCCGTGCCTGGGGCGGACCGAACACGACGTGCAGGCCGCGGGGCGGCAGTTCGTCACGGTGGAGGACTCGATGGGGATGGTGCATGCGTCGCGCGGCGCGGTGGCGCCCGCGTCCAAGCACCTGCTCAGCGAGCCCGTCATCGTGGCCCGGCTGGCGCATGCGGTGATGGGGGCGCGCTCCCAGGTGCCGTGGCTCGCGCTGGTGGAGGACTATGATCGCGTGCGCGAGCTCATCCAGCGCTGCATCCCGGGCTTCGACGACTTCAACCGCCGCGTGCGGGAGCCCGGCGGGTTCGCGCTGCCCAATGGTCCTCGCGAGGGTCGCTTCCCGACGCGCGACGGCAAGGCGCACTTCACCGTGCACACGATGCCGCGCATCGCGCTGGAGCCGGGGCAGTTGTTGATGATGACGCTGCGCTCGCATGATCAATACAACACCACCGTGTATGGGCTGGACGACCGCTACCGGGGCATCCGCCAGGGGCGGCGCGTGGTGTTCCTCCATCCGGAGGACGTGAAGGCGCGGGGACTGACGGCCGGGCAGCGGGTGGATCTCACCAGCCACTTCCAGGGTGAGACGCGCGTGGCGCGCGAGTTCCTGGTGGTGCCGTACAACATCCCCCGCCGGTGCGCGGCCACGTACTTCCCCGAGGCGAACGTGCTGGTGCCTGTGGACAGCTTCGCGGAGAAGAGCCGCACGCCCACGTCGAAGTCCGTCGTCATCACCGTGGCGCCGACTCCGGAGGCCGGGGCCCTGGTTCCCGCCACGGCCACGAGGCCCGGGTGAGGCCGATGTGTCCGCATGCCCTGGGCGCTGGGCCCGCGAGGGCCCGTGCTTGGACGCGCCGCGAGGCCGCAGGCCTTCGTCGCGCTGGCTCCGGGTTCCGCTTCATGGGGGCACATGCGCGCCGTTGCTGGAAGGGGGCAGGCCAGCATCGCGCTGGCTTCGGGTTCCGTTTGGCGGGGGCACCTGCGGGCGGCCGCCGGGATGCCGCAGGCCTGTATCGCGCTGGCTTTGGGTTCCGCTTCATGGGGGCACATGCGTGCAGCCGCTGGAAGGGAGCGGGCTATCACCGCGCTGGCTCCGGGTCCCGCTTCGCGGAGGCACATTCGTGCAGCCGGCGTGAGGGACTTGGGCTGACGCCGGGGGCACGCTCCTCTGGCCCGGTGTCCCGCCTCGAAGTGACCCACGCTCGGAGCCATCGCGAGGTTCAGGTAGGCTGGTCGAGATCCCATGTCGCCGTCGGTTGAAGCCAGTTGGCCGGATTCGCTCCAGGCCCTGCACGCGCGCGTCGCCGCCGCGTCGCCCCAGGAGGCCGTGGCGTCGAGCGCGGACTGGCGCGACGACTTCGCCCGCTGGGTACGCGGTGCTTCGCTGGAGGAGCGCACGCGGGCCCAGGCCGCCGCGTGGGAGCGGCTGTCCCCCGGGGAGCGCACCCCGGGCGAGCTGCTGTTCCTCCTCTCCACGTGCAGTGAGCTGCTCTGGCCCTACGCGGAGCCGCCCCCGGGCCTGTTGAAACAGCTGCTCGCGCGGCAGCACGACGCGGTGAGCGCGCTCCGCGAGGCGGGGGACTCCGAGGGCGCGGATCGCATCCAGCGTGAGACGGACGCGGCCCTGTCCACCGTGCTCACGCGCTACCTGAAGCGCCACCCGGACGCGCTGTCGGCGCTGGTGCGCGGCGTGCCGTGCACCTTCGACGGCCGCGCGCTGCGCTTCCAGGACGCGGTGGAGGTGGACCTCAAGCAGGTGCTGGGCGCGGGGCCGAAGTCAGTGGGGCTCCTGGAGCAGCTGCGCGCGCTCCTGCCGGACACGCGCGAGGAGGGGCGCGACCGGCTCTCCGAGTTCATCCGCACCCGCGCCGCCCGTGTCCCGTGGCGAGAGGCGAGCGAGGTGCTGGGCGAGCGGCTCTTCGCGCTGGCCACGTCGCCGGACGGACGCAGCGGCATGCGCGGCTTCCTCGCGTGCTACCCCAACGGGCGCAAGGAGCCGGACTGGTGCTCGCGCGCGGGGCTCCTCCTGGCGCGCACCGTGGAAGTGGGGGGGCCGCCCGCGGTGGTGGAGAACCTCTGCGACCTGCTCACGCTCTTCGACGCGCCCCCGGTGGACGGACTGCGCGGGGCGCTGGGCGCGCTCGTGCAGAGCGACTTCGAGGCGGCGGCGGACCTGGGCCACGCGCGCTTCGTGCTGGACCACTGCCACGGCACGATGCGCAAGAACGAGCCCGCGCTGGCGCTCGCGCTGCTGTGGCTGGAGGAGCGGCTGTTCCGCGCGTCCGTGCGGAGGGGCGTGCCGGAGGCCTTCGAGCGGCGCACCCGCGCCCGCGCGAAGCTGGCGGCGCTGCCCGGCTTCACGCACCTGGTGTGGCTGGCGGAGGAGTGCGCGGAGATGTGGCCGCGCTTCCGCACGGCCGCGCGTCCTGGCCTGGACGGACTGGTGGCGTGGCGGGCGGAGGTGGCTCAGCGCATGGGCAAGAAGCCCGTGCTGCGCAAGGCGGCCATCGAGTTCCTGCTGTGGTGCGCGCCGGACGAGGCCTCCTCGGAGGCGGAGCTGGCGACGCTGGCCCTGGTGCGAACCGCCACGGACCGGCGGCTGGTGCGCCGCATGCTGGAGCACCCGTCGCCTCGGGCCCGCTTCCGCGCCCGCGCGCTCCAGTCCTGGCTCCAGGCCGGGGCAGGGCAGGGGAAGTCCCCCGCGCCGGTGGAGGCCACGGAGCCCGCGACGCTGACCGCCTCCCTCCGCCACCTGCACGCGACGCGCGCGGTGCCCGTGGGCGGCCGCACGTGGTTGCGCGACCGCGACCTGGAGGACCTGCTCGTGGGCGCGGTGGGCCGCGTGGAAGCGGAGGCCGCCCAGCGCCACCCGGAGCGCTTCCGCGAGGAGTGTTCGGAGCTGGTCGCGGACCTGCTGGAAGGCCTGCGCTCGGAGCTGGAGCGCGTGCGGGTGGACCTGGAATCCCTGTTGGGCCCGGGGAGGTCCCCGCCGCTGTCCCTGGCGATGGCCGTCCGCCGCCAGCCCTCGCCGCCCCGCGAGGGGGCCGCGGAGGTGGCCATCGTCGTGTCGGTGGAGCGCGAGGGCTTCGTGCGCACCCGGCGCGTCGTCCGCGTGCCAGTGGCGAAGCTGGAGCAGCGCGGGGAGGGCCAGTGGCTGCCCGGCTTCCGTCTGGGCCGCGAGCGCCTGGACGCGCTGCTCGCGCACACCGAGGCCGCGTTCTGCCTCTTCCTGGTGCCCGCCTTCGTGCGCTCCGAGTGCTGGGTGGTGCCCGCGCGGCTGGCGCGGGCCTTGATGGACACGCAGGGCGCCTTGTCTGGCGTGCCCCGCGAGGCGGTGCAGGGCGCGTCCCGGTCCCTGGCGCAGTGGCTGGTGTACGACGTGCTGGGCCTCTGGGTGGGTGACGAGCGCCCTGACGTGGTGACGGCCGCCTGTGAAGGGGACTCCGCCGCGGAGTTCGTGGTGGACCTCACGGTGCGCTGACCCGCGGAAATGGCTCGGGGAATTGCTCGGGAATATCTGGAAGCCCCGGCGTAAAGGCGGATGAGGGGTGCGGGAACACGTCCGGGGCGGGGGCCCTGGAGCCAGATCCATCCGTCCGCTGACGGGATGCATGCCTCCACGCGCGCCGCGCGCCGTGTCTCCAGGGAAGCGAGAGGCATCCATCATGAAGACTCCATTGCGCGCCGCATGGGCGCTGCTGGGCCTTGCCGTGACCGTCGGGCTGGGGGGCTGCGGTGAGGGCGCTGGGATGAACGCCGAGCACCGGCTCCTCTCGCCGTCCAGCGAGCCCGTCCTCGCGCAGCAGTCGTCGGCCCTGTCGGACACGCTGGAGCAGTACGCGGCCAGGTGCGACGCGGCCATCGGCGCCACGGTGCCAGACTTCAACTGCGATCTGGGCACGCTCGTCCCCACGACGAACCACGTCAACGGCAAGTGTGACCGGCCCAACCGGCTCAACCAGGAGTGTGATCCGGGCAGCCGCTTCCAGGTGCTGGTGGACACGGCGGACGTGGCCATCGTCGCGCACTGCCGCAAGCAAGGGCAGGCGACGAACTACTACGGCGACATCGCCGTCATCCAGACCCAGAAGAAGACCGGCGCCACCTGCTTCTACCAGGCGCTGGGCACGCTCTACGGCGCGGCCGTGAAGGCGCCCTCGAAGGGCACGGGGGTGTGGAACTGGCTGACGCCCACCCAGACCGCGGGCATCCGCTGCGTGCGCTGCCATGACAACGGCCCCTTCGTCCGCTCGCCGTACCTGACGCAGCTCACCGGCGTGAACAAGCTGCCGGGCGCGGGGGACTATGGCGCCAACCGCGACCAGCCCTATCGCTTCATCGGCGCGGACTTCGCGTCGTGGAAGGCCTTCAAGGTGGAGGTCGCCGGCAATGCGTGTCTGGGCTGCCACCGCATGGGCACCAGCAACCAGTTCGGCGACGACGATGGCGTGGCGTTGGATCTGGGCATCCGCGCGACCGCGACGTCGGAGGTGGCGAAGAACCCGCACTCGCCCGCTTCACCCATCTGGATGACGCCGGGCTCCACGTACTACGACGCCGCCAACGCCAGCTCCGCCGCGGCCATCCGCGCCTGCGCGCTGCGCCGCACCGAGGTGCCGCTGCCCGACACCTCCGCCTGCCGCATCACCCAGTACACGGACGTGGGCGTGCCCAACCTCCCGGGCACCTTCACCGCGGTGTGGGAGCCGAGCACGCAGTCGGAGATCCAGGTCTACGCCCGCACGTACGCGGACTACCGCGAGAAGTATGATCAGCTCTGGCCGCAGGGCTGGCGCCTGCACACGCTGCAGCCCTACGTGGTGGGCACGCAGGTGCTCTACAACGCCGTGTGGCGCCCGAGCACGGAGATCGAGATCCAGCTCTACGGCGCCACGTTCGCGACCTACAAGGCGAAGTACGACGAGCTGTGGCCGCAGGGCTGGCGTCTGAAGTTGCTCCAGCCCTACGTGGTGAGCGGGCAGACGTATTACACGGCCGTGTGGCGCCCGAGCACGGAGGGCGAACTCCAGACGTACGGCGCCACGTATGCCTCATACCGCGCGACGTATGACTCGCTCTGGCCGCAAGGCTGGCGCCTGAAGCTGATCCAGCCCTACGTGGTGAATGGGCAGACGTATTACACGGCCGTGTGGCGCCCGAGCACGGAGGGCGAAATCCAGACATACGGCGCCACGTATGCGTCGTACCGCGCGACGTATGACTCGCTCTGGCCGCAGGGCTGGCGCCTGAAGATGCTGGAGCCGTACGTGGTCAACGGCCAGGTCTTCTATACGGCGGTCTTCAAGCCGGGCACCACGGGTGAGACCCAGTGGTACGACGCCAGCTACAGCAGCTACCGCGGCCGCTACGACGAGCTGTGGCCGCAGGGTTGGCGCCTGAAGATCCTGCGCGCCTACTGAGCGCTGTCGCGACGCATCGTGCCCCGGTCCATGAACCTGTCGAACGAGGAGTCCGCCGTGTCACGTTTCCACTGCGAGGTGAAGGCGGAGCGCAAGGGCGCGCGCGCGCGGGTTCAGGAGGAGCGTCCGGGGACACTCGTGGACGGGGTGCGGTGGCGTCAGTCGCGGGCACAGGCGCGAACCGGCTCCAGCCTGGGCTACCTGCCGCCGCGTCGGGGTCCGCGCGACGACGCCCCCACCGAGGTCGTCGTGGAGCCGGTGGAGGGGCATGGACTGTCGCCCGCGGGACTCCATCCGGGGGGCCCGCGGTCGCCGACGGAGCCGGGGGCGCTCGCGGAGCATGACGCGTCGCTTTCGGGTTCGCGGACGGGCCCGGAGGTGGAGCACGGCGAGGTGCGTTCGGGAAAGCCAACAGGGGCGGAGCCGGCGGCACGCCCAGAGCGCACGGGGACCCTCCTGTCGCCACGGAAGGACGCGCTGCCGGAGTGGACGGCGTTCGGGGAGCTGGTGGCCACGTCCGCCGCGGCGCGGGCCAGCTTCGAGCGCATGGCGTGCGCCGCGGCCAGCAACGCCACGGTGCTGTTGGAAGGGGAGACGGGCACGGGGAAGAGCCGCGCCGCGCTCGCCATCCACGGCGAGGGCGCGCGCGCGAGGGCGCCCTTCCTCGTCGTGGACTGCGGCGCGCTCCCGGCCAACCTCCTGGAGAGCGAGCTGTTCGGCCACGAGAAGGGGGCCTTCACCGGTGCCATCCAGCGGCGCGTGGGGGCGTTCGAGGAGGCCGACGGCGGCACCATCTTCCTGGATGAGATTGGGGAGCTGCCCGCGGAGCTGCAACCCAAGCTGTTGCGCGTGCTGGAGAACCGGGAGATCCGCCGGCTGGGCTCCAACACCTATCAGGCGGTCAACGTGCGCGTCATCGCCGCCACGCACCGCGACCTGCGCGCGGAGGTGCGGGAGGGCCGCTTCCGCGCGGACCTCTACTTCCGCCTCGCCGTGGTGGGCATCCCCATTCCCTCCCTGCGGGAGCGGCCGGAGGACATCCCGCTCATCGTCGAGAGCATCCTCGCGGGGCTGGGCGCCACGCCCGAGCAGATGGCGACGCTGACGGCGCCGGACTTCCTCACCCGGCTCCAGCACGCCGCGTGGCCAGGCAATGTGCGTGAGCTGCGCAACCATCTGGAGCGCTGCCTCGTCTTCCAGAGTGCGCTGCCGCCTCCGGCCCCCGACGCGGGGTCCCTGTCGCCGCCGGTCCCCCGCGCCGTCGACGCCTCGCTGACGTACGCGGAGTCCCGTCGCCGGGCGCTGGAGGCCTTCGAGCGCGACTACATCGAAGCGCTCCTCAGGCTGCACGGAGGCAAGGTCTCCCAGGCCGCCGCGGCGGCGGACATGGACCGCGTCTATCTTTACCGGCTCCTGCGCCGCCACGGGCTCAAGAGCTGAGGTCTGGTTCGCGCCGGGCAGGTGGAGGCGAGGAGCAACGGCACCACCTGCCAGTATCGCGGCGTTCCCTACACCTGGGGTTTCGCGATCCGCTGAGCCGATTTTTCGCGCGTGGGGAGCGGACAGGTGGCGGAGAATCCCCCCCATGTCCGCTCCCATCTTCGACCTGCACTCGCTCCCGGCGATGCCCGCCGCGCTCCTGCGCGCGGCACTTCCTTTCGGGAAGACCCGGGGCACGACCCTTCCGGCCATGACCCTGCGGGCGCACGGCTGCCGTGCGTCCCCCGTGCTGCTGGAGCGCTACCGCGCCGTGTGCGGCTTCGACGCCGACGGCTTCCTGCCGCTGACCTACCCCCAGGTGCTCGCGACGCCGCTGCACCTGGGCCTGCTGGGCCTGCCCGACTTCCCGTACTCGGTGCTGGGCACGGTTCACGTGCGCAACCGCATCCAGCAGCACCGCCGCCTGCCGGACACCGCCGCGCTCACCGTGTCCTGCCGCTTCGACGGTCTGCGGGAGGTGCCCGCGGGCCAGGAGTTCGACCTCCTGACGCGCGTGGAGGCGGAGGACTCCGGGGAGCTCTTGTGGCAGGCCGTCAGCACCCTGCTGCGCCGTCACGCCGTGAAGAAGGACGCGGAGGCCCCGCGCAAGGCGCCTCCGCCCGTCGACGCGCGCTTCGCCTCCAGCCGGCCCGCCCCCTGGGCGATTCCCGCCGACACCGGGCGCCGCTACGCGCGGGCCTCCGGCGACTACAACCCCATCCACCTCACCGGCCTCAGCGCGAAGCCCTTTGGCTTTCCTCGCGCCATCGCGCACGGCATGTGGACGCTCGCGCGCTGCGTGGCGGAGCTGGGCGAGGTGGCCCACGCGGACGCGCTGGCCCTGGAGTGTGAGTTCAAGAAGCCCCTCTTCCTTCCATCCCGCGTGACGTTCCAGACAGCTCGCGAGTCCGCGGGCGTGGCGTTCCGGGTGATGTCGGAGGAGGGGAAGCCGCACCTGATGGGGCGGCTGGGCTGAGGCGCGGGCGACACGCCGGCGGGCCGGAGGGCGGCCCGCCAGGCGTGTCAGTCACTCAGCTCCGGCAGGTCTGGCAGGCTGTCTGGATCCAGCTTCATCAGGGCGCACAGCCGGCTCAGCGTGGGGATGGTGGGGACCATCACCCCTCGCTCGACGCGGGCGAGGACCTCCACGCCCAGTTCCAGATGCTCGGCGACTTCCTCCATGGAGAGCCCCGCTTGTTGCCGCGCTGCCTTCAGCGCCGCGCCAAGCGCTTCGGCCCGCTCTCTCCGACTCTGTGTCATTCCCCGAGCATGGCGCCATCCGGCCCTCGCGTCACTTGAATCCCACACGCACCCCTCATGGACGGTGGGCCCCCCAGGGGGCGGATCCCTCCAGGCGTGAAGTCCCCAACAGCTCGCCACCCCCAGGCCCGGTCCCCGCCGCGGCCCCATTCCCGCGCGGGCTCCCGACGCGTGGAAGGCTCCGGCCTACCCTGGAGGGTGGGGTGGAATGGGGGTGGCCGCGCGTCCCGGGCATGCGCACGCTGCCTGCTAAGGGGGCCTTGCGCATTGGCGCCGGGCGGGGCCTGTGTTAGGCCGCCGCTCCCTGTCGTCCATCTTTGGGACCCCAATCGAGGAGAAGTGAATGACCCGTCGTCACGTGCGAGTCGTCGGCGCGATGCTCCAGAACGAGATGGGTCACTACCTCATCACCCAGCGTCCCCCCACCGCGTCGCTCCCCTTGATGTGGGAGTTCCCTGGCGGTCGCGTGGAGGAGGGGGAGCACGACGCGGTGGCGCTCGCCCGGGAGCTCCAGGAGGAGATGGGGGTTCAGATCGAGGTGCTCGAGCAGGTGATGCACACCCATCACGAGTACCCGACCTATGACATCGACTTCCGGGTGTTCCGCTGCCGCCTGAGCCGGCCGGAGGCGGAGATCCACCACTTGCGCGTGCACGACCACCGCTGGGTGTCCTTGGAGGAGATGGGGCAGTACCGCTTCCCCGACGCGGACGCCAAGACGCTGGCCCGGTTGCTGGACCTGGACCACTGACCGTGCGCCCGTCTTCGCGCCTGCTCGCCGTCGCGGGCCTCCTCCTGTCCGCCGCCTGTTCCAGCGCCCGCCCCACGCCCACCGCCGCCAACGCGCCGGACGCCGGGATGCTCCAGGTGCCCGCCCTGGGGATGGAGGGCTGCGTGCTCTACGCGGAGGGGCGCAAGACGGGCACCGTGCCCCGGCAGGTGCCCGAGCTGTCGGGGCTGGCCGCGAGCCAGCTCCACCCGGGCATCTTCTGGGCTCACAACGACTCCAACAACGCGTTCGCGCTGTTCGCCCTGGATGAGACCGGCGCGGTGAAGGCCACGCTGACGCTCACTGGCGCGGATCCGCGCGACATCGAGGACGTGGCGGTGGGCCCGTGCGCGCCGGGGGACAAGACCCCCTGCGTCTACCTGGCGGACACCGGCGACAACTTCGAGCGGCGCAAGGAAGTGCGCCTGTTCCGCGTGGCGGAGCCCCAGACCCTCGTGGATGCCACGCTCCCGGTGGAGACGCTTGCCTTCACGTACGCGGACGGCGCGCACGACGCGGAGTCGCTCATCATCGACGAGCGCTCCGGCCGCATCGCCATCCTGACGAAGACGCGCGCCTCGCTGGGCGACCTCTACGCGGTGGAGGGCCTGAAGCCAGGCGCGACGGGCACGGCCACCAGGTTGGGCACCTTGCGCGTGCCCGACGACGTGGACCGCCTGGCCACCGCCGCCGCGCTGCACCCCTCGGGCGAGCGCTTGCTGGTGCGCACGTACACCCGAGTCTGGGAGCTGCGCCGCCCGGGCGCGAAGCGGCTGGAGGACTTCATCCAGGCGCAGGTGGTGGAGGTCCCCGGCGCGAGCCAGGCCCAGGCGGAGGCCGTCACCTTTCTCCAGGACGGCCGCGGCTATCTGCTGGGCAGTGAGTTCACAGGGGAGCCCCTGGTGCGCGTGGACTGCCGCTGAGTGGACAGTCCGGCACGCCTTCGTCGTCGCCCTGTCACGCCCTGCGGTTGACGGCTTGGCGGGGGTGACCATCTTTGGCCGGCTGAGGGAACCGTCACACGACATGGTGTCGGTGTGTACGGGGGAGGGGGAGGGCGAGCGTGCCGACGATGAAGCCACAGGACCTGCCGCCGGGGATGGGCCCGCGCGGAAAGAAGAGCGACAAGCCAACACCCACGAAAGGTGGGTTCAAGTTCGGCTCACCACTGGGCTACATCCTCCTGCTCGTCCTGGGGTTCCTGCTGTTCCGGAACGTGTTTCAGGACGCGGGCGTCCGCCGTGTGTCGTACAGCCAGCTTCGCGACGCGGTGGAGAACAACCAGTTCAGCCGCGTGCAGATCTCCAACGAGTGGGTCAAGGGCTTCCTCAAGGACAACGCCCAACCGCCCCCGGGCGAGCGCGGAACGCTGCGCAGCGAGCCCAGCGCCCTGCCGTGGATGGCCTACCGCGTCCCCGGCGACGAGGGGCTGGTGCCGCTCCTGGAGCAGAAGGGCATCCAGTTCGAGGCCGTGCCGCAGTCCAGCTTCAGCGAGGTGTTGTGGATCTGGCTCATTCCCATGGGCCTGCTCATCCTCTTCTGGAGCTTCATGATGCGCCGGATGTCCGGCGGCATGGGCCAGGGCCCCCAGAGCGTCATGAGCTTCGGCAAGACGCGCGCGAAGGTGCAGGCGGAGAACGACACCGGCGTGGGCTTCAAGGACGTCGCGGGCGTGGACGAGGCCGTGGACGAGCTTCGCGAAATCGTCGAGTTCCTGAAGACGCCGGAGAAGTTCCGCCGCCTGGGCGGACGCATCCCCAAGGGCGTGCTGCTCGTGGGGCCTCCGGGCACCGGCAAGACGCTGCTGGCGCGCGCGGTCGCGGGTGAAGCGGGCGTGCCCTTCTTCAACCTCTCCGGTTCGGAGTTCGTGGAGATGTTCGTGGGCGTGGGCGCGGCGCGGGTCCGCGACCTCTTCGCCCAGGCCACGGCCAAGGCGCCGTGCATCATCTTCATCGACGAGCTGGATGCCATTGGCAAGAGCCGCAACTCGGGCGTGGCCGGCGGTCACGACGAGCGCGAGCAGACGCTCAACCAGCTGCTCGCGGAGATGGACGGCTTCGACAGCCGCGCGGGCCTCATCATCCTGGCGGCGACGAACCGCCCGGAGATCCTGGACAGCGCGCTGCTGCGCCCGGGCCGCTTCGACCGGCAGGTGCTGGTGGACCGCCCGGACAAGCGCGGCCGCGAGCGGGTGCTGGAGATCCACGCCAAGGGCGTGAAGCTGGGCCCGGACGTGGACCTCAAGCAGATCGCCTCGCGCACGCCGGGCTTCGCTGGCGCGGACCTGGCCAACGTGGTGAACGAGGCGGCGCTGCTCGCCGCGCGCAAGAACCGCGACGCGGTGATGCGGGCGGACTTCGAGGAGGCCATCGAGCGCGTGGTGGCGGGGCTGGAGAAGAAGAACCGCCGCATGAACGAGCGCGAGAAGGAGATCGTCGCGCACCACGAGGCGGGCCACGCGGTGGTGGGCTGGATGCTGCCGTACGCGGAGCGGGTGACGAAGGTGTCCATCATCCCGCGAGGCCTGGCGGCGCTGGGCTACACCATGTCGCTGCCGCTGGAGGACCGCTACCTCATGTCGCTGGACGAGCTGCGCGACAAGATGGCGGGGATGATGGGGGGCCGCGCCGCGGAGGAGATCTTCATCGGCGAGGTCTCCACGGGCGCCTCCAATGACATCAAGCAGGCGACGGAGATCGCCAAGATGATGGTCCGCGACTACGGCATGAGCACCCTGGGGCCGGTGGCGCTGAGCGGTGAGCAGGGGCCGGGCTTCCTGCGGTCCGCGGGCCTGCCGGAGTCGCGCAGCTACTCCGAGCAGACGGCGCGGATGATCGACGACGAGGTCCGCAAGATGGTCTCCGAGGCGCTGGACCGCGCCCGTGAGGTCCTCAACATCCACCGCGAGAAGGTGGAGGCTCTGGCCGCGCGGCTGCTGGCGACGGAGGTCATCGAGGAGGAGGCGATGATCACCATCCTGGGGCCCAAGGTGTACGCGCAGCGCGGACTGCTGCACCCGGAGGCGCGCACCGTTATCTCCGCGCACCCGGTGGGCGGCACGGAGTCGGAGCCCACCGTTCCGCCGACGCAGCACGCGGAAGGCAAGCTCGACTCCTAGAGGGGCGCCTGCCTGCTCTCCGGGCAGTCCTTCGCCCACCGGATCCACCGCCAGCCTGCGGTGGCCGGTGGGCGAAATTACTTTTGGTCGACAAGGAGGCGTCGCCGTGGAGAACCGGATTGGGAAGAGCTACGTCGCGCGGAAGTCGTTGTTCGCCAAGGGCCTGAAGGATGGCCGGCTCACGGTGCAGGAGATCGAGGAGGCGCTGCCTCCGGGGACGCTGACGGCCGCCGAGCGGTGGCTTCTCTACTACTCCCTCCGAGCCGCGCAGGTGGAAATCATCGATGAGGTGACGGGGCAGGTCGATCACGGCTTCATGGCCGAGGCACCGCCCTCGGCTCCGTCCAATCACTAGGCGCGTTGACAGGGCCGCCCTCGCGGTTACGTTCGCGCCGCTCATCGAGGTCCGCTTCCTTCAACCCCTGCGCAGGTTCGACAATGGCCGGAAATCCCAGCAGCGACGAAACCCCGGAGGCGAAGGCCTCCGCCAACACCACCGAGGAGGCTGAAGTGGTCTCCGCCGAGGCCCCGGCCGAAGCCGAGCAGGACGGCGAGGTGGCGCGGCTCCAGCAGGAACTGGAGGCGGCCCGTCGCCGGGTGAACGAGCTGGCGCGGGGGCTCCAGGACCTCACCAAGGACCGGGAGGAGTTCAAGCAGCGGCTGACGCGGGAGCGCGAGCGGATGCTCGACGTGGAGCGCGGCAACGTGGCCCGCACGCTGCTGGAGGCCATCGACGAGCTGGACCTGGCGATGGCCGCCAGCCACCAGGACGCCTCGCCCCTGGCCCAGGGGGTGCGGATGATCCGCGACAGCCTGCTGTCCAAGGCGCAGGCCACCGGCATCGAGCGCATCCAGGTGATGGGCCGCCCCTACGACCCGAACGTGGCCGAGGCGGCGGACATGGAGGTGACGCCCGTGCAGGACGACGACCAGAAGGTCGTCGCCGAGTTCCGCGCGGGCTACCGCCTGAAGGACCGCGTCATCCGTCCCGCCCGGGTGAAGGTGGCCCGGTACGTGGCCCCGGCCCAGGCCTGAGGGCCCCCGCCTCCGCGCCCGCCCGGGTCCGGGTGGGCGTGAGCGGGGAAGGGGCGTGGCCGCCGGTCTGTTGGGCCTTGACGTCATGGCCCGCCGTGTAAGCTGCCACCCCGTGTCCGTCCGACTGCTCAGCATCCTTTGCGTGGTGGCGCTCGCCCCGGTGGCGGGGGCCGCCGAGGATCCGCTCACGCCCTGGCTCCAGGCCCGCGTTCGCGAGCACATCGCCTACTTCGCCGCCCCGCTGCCCGCGAGCGAGCCCGCCACCCCGGGCGTGTCCTCGCTCTGGCGCGAGCGCCCCGCGGGCTACTCGGGCCTGCCGCGCTTCACGCCCCCCACGTCGCTGGCGCCGCTCATCCGCGCGGTGGAGGCGGGCGTGGTGAACATCACCACGGTGGGCCCCGGCGCGGTGGCGGGCGCGGTGAAGCGCTCCACCGGCTCTGGCTTCGTGCTGACGCCCGACGGACTCGTCGTCACCAACAACCACGTGGTGGCCAACGCCCAGGGCCCGGTGCTGGACCCGGGCGGCGTCACCGCCAGCAAGGACGGCCCCCGCGAGGTGCCCGTGCAGCAGGTGTCCGTGCGCCTGGCGGACGGCCGCGAGTTCCCCGCGGAGGTGGTGGGCCGCGACGCGTCCACGGACGTGGCGCTCCTGCGGCTGAACGGGGCGGGGCTGGGGAGCCTGCCGGCGGTGTTCCTGGGGGACTCGGACGGGCTGGAGGTGGGGGACTGGGTGGTGGCCATTGGAAACCCGTTCGGCCTGGACCACTCGGTGGCGCACGGGATGATCTCCGCCAAGGAGCGCGTGCTAGGCGTGGGCCAGTTCGACGACTTCATCCAGACGGACGCCCTCATCAACCCGGGCAACTCCGGCGGCCCGCTCTTCAACATGAAGGGCGAGGTGATTGGCGTGAACACCGCCATCATCAGCGAGGGGCAGGGCATCGGCTTCGCGGTGCCCATCAACCTGGTGAAGGACCTGCTGCCCAACCTGCGGGAGAACGGCAAGCTGGAGCGCGGGTGGCTGGGCGTCGTCATCAACGAGGACGGCGCGGACGCGACCGCCACGGCGCCGGTGGTGAAGGACGTCTACCGGGGCAGCCCCGCCGCCGCGGCGCACATCCGCCCGGGCGACCGGCTGGTGGCGGTGAATGGCCGGCCCATTGGCAGCTACCTCCAGCTGCTGCGCAAGGTGGCGCTCCTGGCTCCGGGCACGGAGGCGAAGCTGACGCTGCTGCGCGAGGGGGGCACCCAGGAGGTGTCGGTCCGGCTCGTCGCCCGGCCCGCGCAGGAGGCCACCGAGGGCCTGGCCAACCGGGGCGGCAGCAACGCGAACGACCTGGGGCTGGTGCTGCGGGATTTGACGCCGGAGGTGGCCGCGCCCCTGGGCTACGAGGCGTTCCTGGGCGCGCTCGTGTCCGGTGTGGTGCCGCGCAGCCCGGCGGAGCAGTCCGGCCTGCGCGCGGGCGACGTCGTCACGGAGGTGAACCGCCGCCGGGTGAAGGACGCCGCCGCGGTGAAGGCCGCCCTGGAGCGGGGCAGCGCCGGGGCCAGCATCCTCCTGCGGGTGCAGCGGGGCGACGCGCTCCAGTACATCGCCATCGCCCGCTGAGCCTGCCCGCGGGGCCGCGCTACTTGGCGGCCGCGTCCTTGCCGTTGATCCACAGGCCCATCTGTCCGCCGGTGCGCCCCTCCGTCACGAGGATGGCCTCGATGCGGGCGTTGACGCCGGAGATCTTCCCGCCGCCCTTCTTGGGCAGCGTCCACACGCTCTGCGGCGTGAAGACGACCTGCGCGCGCACGCCCCGGGAGGTGAACACCCGCTGGAAGGTTCCACCGTTCCACATGCTCGGCGCGGTGCCGCTCACCGTGAGCAGGTTCAGCACCGGGTTGCCCTGCGAGTCCGTCTTCTTCGGCGCCCCGTGGGTGAGCGCGTACTTCCCGCCCCCGAAGAAGGGCGTGATGTTGATGGTGTAGTCGTTGCTGCTGGGGTTGAAGTCGCCCGCGGCCAGCATGGTCGCGTCGTCCTCGGTGATGATCATGTAGAGGCGCTTGCCCGTGTACTTCTTGCGGAAGGCCTCCGCCTGGGACTTGCACTGCGGCTCCACGAGCGCCCCGTCGCACTCGCCCACGTACTTCTCCAGGAAGGCCCCCAGCCCGCCCAGGGGCTCGGACTCGTCGCGCAGCTTCGCGAAGCGCGAGTCCACGTCGGCCAGGGCGAGCGTGGGCACAAGGAGGGCAAAGGCGGCGGCCAGGATGCGGTTCACGGAGAGGAACTCCCGGGAAATAGGGGGATGACGGCCCCTCGGATGCTGCCACTCCCGCCGCGCCGGGGGCAGCGCTTTCCCATGCGTATGGCATGGTGTGTCAGAGTGGATGTAGGTGAAGAAGTTGCCTACATCTGGCTACCGTGTAGTTTGCCCCTGTCACCCCCTGTTTCGGAGCCCTCCCCGCATGAACACGCAGCCCCAGGAACGCCGCTCCCACCTGCGCTTCGACAAGATCTTCACCGTGTATCTGTCCACGCAGGACGGGATGATGCGGGGCATTGGCCGCAACATCAGCGCGCGGGGCATGTTCATCGAGGTGCGCGACTCGCTGGGGCTGGGCGAGAAGCTGAAGGTGACGTTCGCGGGCGAGGACGGCACGGAGATGACGTGCCTGTGCGAGGTCCGCTACCAGGTGGCGCTGGCCTTCGGCCGCAAGGACGGGCGGCCGGGCAACAGCCGCGGGGTGGGGCTGCGCATCGTGGCCTACGAGACCATGGATGACGCGCCGCTGCTGCTGGTGGACCGCGAGCGGGTGATGCACTGAAAGACCGCGGGGCACGGCCCTTCCCCTCGTGAGGGAAGACACCGTGCCCCGGGCGTGTGACGGCGGTTGGGACGCGCCGGTTACTGCGAGAAGCCCTCGAGGAGGTAGTGGGCCTCGATGCGCTTGAGCGCGAGGATCATCGCGGCGCAGCGGCTGTCCACCGTCTTCCCGATGCAGTACGGGCGGCTGTCGTGCATCTCCGTCTTGCGCGGCTGGTTGCGCGAGATGTCCCGGATGATGCGGTAGTTGCGCTTCATGGCGCGCTCGAGGCGCTGATCGACTTCCGCCTCGCTCCAGCGCTCCATGCGCTTGTTCTGGATCCACTCGTAGTACGACACCGTCACGCCGCCGGCGTTGGCGATGATGTCCGGGATGAGCTCGATGCCGCGCTTCTGCAGGACGCGGTCGGCCTCCGGAGTGGTGGGGCCGTTGGCGCCCTCGGCGATGAGCTTCACCTTGAGGCGCTCGGCGACGTCGGCGGTGATCTCGCCACCCAGGGCGGCGGGGACGAGGATGTCCGCCTGCACGTCCCAGAGGTCCTTCTTCTCGATGCGCTGGGCGCCGGGGAAGCCCACGACGGAGCGCTTGAGGTTCTTGGGGTCCGCCACGTAGGCGGCCAGGGCGTTCACGTCGATGCCGTCGCCGTTGAAGATGGACCCGTCGGCGTCGTTCACCGCGAGCAGGCGGGCGCCCATGTTGCCCAGGATGATGGCGGCGTGGCTGCCCACGTTGCCGAAGCCCTGGATGACGAAGGTCTTGCCCTTCACGCTCTCGCCGCGGTCGGCGTAGTAGTCCTCGATGCAGAAGGCGACGCCCTGGCCGGTGGCCTTGCCGCGGCCCTCGGAGCCGCCGATGCGCACGTCCTTGCCGGTGACGATGCCGCGCAGGTTGTGGCGCTCGCGCTCACCGTCGGAGAACTGGCGGTAGAGCAGCGCCATGATCTCCGGGTTGGTGCCCACGTCCGGCGCCGGGATGTCGATGTTCGGCCCGATGAGGCTCTTGAGCCGGTACATGAAGCGCAGGGTGATGGCCTCGATCTCCTCGCGGCCGTACTCGCGCGGATCCAGCTGGATGCCGCCCTTGCCGCCGCCGAAGGGCACCTCCGCGATGGCCGTCTTCCAGGTCATCTCCGCGGCGAGCGCCTTGAAGAGATCCAGGGAGACCTCGCGGTGGTAGCGCAGGCCGCCCTTGTAGGGGCCGCGGGCCTGGTTGTGCTGGACGCGGTAGGCCTTGAAGCGCTGCGACTCACCGGGGACCAGCTGGTAGACGAGCCCGTCCGGCAGGCGCAGGTGGCCGTGGCGGATGGCGACGTCGGAGCCCAGCAGGGCGCGGCCGTTGAGGATGATGTTGCCGTTGGCCAGGCGCTCCAGGCCCTCGGGGTTGCGCACCTGGGTGACGGACAGGTCCGCGAAGGACTTCGCCTCCTCGGGGAGGAGCGGGACCAGGCGGTCCTTCAGCTTCGCGGTGACATAGAAGATGTGCTCGTAGTCGGGCTCTTCGAGCTCCAGACGCACCCGCTTGTCCAGGCCGATGAGATCCGCCGCGAAGTGGAAGATCTCCATCGCCTCCGTGTAGATGGTGCGCTTGGGCGTAGGGGCCGGGGCGCGCATGAAAGTCTCTTCGCTGGCCATGATGGAACGTGCTCCTTGGGGGCCCACCTGGAATGGGGGCCGCTGGGGAAAGCCGGGCCCTTATGTGCACAGCCGCCCCGCGAGTTCAACCGCTGCGGAGCCGCCCCATTTCTCCAAATAATAGAGAAAAGTCGGGTACTTAGCCGACGCGGTGTGTCACCCCGACAGATGCGCTGTGTCATGCATGTCAGGGCTTCTGGGTGAAAGAAGCGGGGGCGGCGACCGGGTTGGCGGTGGGCGCGGAGAAACTGCTTGCCGGGCCCGGATGCGGGTGGTACTTACGCGCCGCTTTCGGTGCGCCGACATAGCTCAGTTGGTAGAGCAACTGATTCGTAATCAGTAGGTCTCCGGTTCAAATCCGGATGTCGGCTCCAGGAAATCAAGGGCTTGGGTGCTTCTGGCACCCAAGCCCTTTTTCTTTTCGGCGCGCTCCGTCCTCTCCGGCAAGGCCCGCGGCGCTGATGTGACGCGCGGCTCGCGGGGCCCCACCGATTCAGGCCGGGCGGTGGCGACGGGCGAGCGATTCAAGCTCCCGGATGGGCTTGATGACCGTGCCGCGCCGCGGACCCGGGGCGGAGGTTCGAGTCGCGCCTCCCGGCCTCAGGGAAGCTGTCAGGCCTCGGAGTCAGGATTCCATGCCCGCTGATTCCCGGGGGCACCCACGGGGGGATTCCATGAGGTGGATTGCGGTGGTGTCTCTGCTGTTGCTTGTGTCGGGATGCGCGACCACGCGTGTTGTCCAAATCGATGTTGGGACTGGTCAGCGAGTCACTCACGAGTCGGAGGACGTTGACCCGGTCGAGGTGAACGAGGCGGAGTTCAAGTCTGCCTTTGCGCGGCTCATCCTCGACATGCGGATGGACGTTGCCTTTCGGGAAGCCGACGAGGCGGATGAACGAGGCTGGGTGCGATCCAGATCGCTGCTTGCATCCTCCAGTGGCCTCGCGGACTCAGGCTCGGGGAGTTCGCCCGAGTCGCTGTACGCACGCATCTGCCCCGACTCGGACGGGTGCCTGTCCCTGGTGGGCGGGACAGGGCTCACGTTCTCGCGGAAGGACCGGACGCTCATGGCCCTGTCCTTCGCTCTCGATGCCGTGTGGGGGGGCTGTGGAGGGTGAACTCGGCAAGATGCTGAACCCGGCCGCGCTCAAGGCCATGGTGACCACGGCGGCCCTGAGCGTTCTTCTCACGATGACCTTGCCCGAGCCTGTCACCAAGGTCATCGCGATGGCGCTGACGGCGGCGATGGTGGCCTACCTGGGCATTGTGCCGGTCTGGGAGATTGGACGGGGCTTCGTCCGGCTGTGGGATGATGCGGGGAGGGCAACGAGCGTCATCGAGCTACAGGACATCGGCCATCGCTTCGGGAAGGTGCTCGGCACGAACGGCACGCGCGTCCTGGTGCTCCTCGTCACTGCGGCCCTGGGCGGAAAGAGCGCGATGGCGTCCCAAGGGCCCAAGCTCCCGGGCTTCTCCCAGGCGGCACTTCGCGCGGAGGCAGAGGCGGGATTCCAGCTCGGAGCGGCGCTGAACGGTGGGGTGTCGTCCATCGCGATGCCCGCCGCTGGAGTGCTCAACGTGGCGCTGGCTCCGGGGGCTGCTGCGACTCTTGCGATGTACGGAGAGGGGCGGTTTCCGGGCGATGCTGGGGGGGCCGGTTCACCATATTTGCACGAGCAGGAACCCGATTTCGCCTGCTTCAGGCGGTCCTTGGACGCCAGAGTGCGAGAGGATTTTCAAGAAGGCTGGGATGACCCTTGAGGATGCAGCAAACAAGGTGCGGCTCAATGGGCACGAGGGGCCTCACCCCGAATTCTATCACAATCAGGTGATGACTCGTCTTGAGCGTTCTGTTGGGCGGTGCAGAACGACGGAGAGCTGCCGGGCCAGCTTGCGGAAGGAACTCGCGAAGATTGCAGACGAGTTGCTTACGCCGGGCTCGGAATTGCGCAGCTTCATCGTGAAGTAGGAGGGTAGGGTGGAACGGAACTTTTATTGGGTTGGCTTGGCTGACATGCCTCGATGGCTCATTGAGACGCCCACGCGGACATCCGGCGAAGAGTTCGACGAACCTTGGCTGTTCACAGATGGGCATGTCCTTCCAGACCCTGGCTCCATCAAATCTCAGGTTTCACATCCGGGCACGAAGCGCGCTTTTGTCTTTGGAGGGGTTGAACGCACGCCTATCGTCAGCGAAGCACTCGCGAACGTCTTCCAAACACTGGCTCCCGATGACGTCCAACTGTTTCCGGTGACGGTGGAGGGAGAGTCCGAGCGGTACTTTGTCGTCAATGCAATCAAGGTGGTTGATGCCATAGACGAGGCAGGATGCCGGGAGGTGCATCACTATGACGAGGACGATCCCTCCACTGACTACCCTGGGGAGTACAACTGGATCTACGGACTGCGCATCGATCCGTTGAAGACCGAGGGCGCGCACGTCTTCCGGCTGAAGAAGTTCAAGACGGCGTTCATTGTCTCGGAGGAGGTCAAGAACGCACTCGAAGGGGTAGGGGACCTAGGCCGTGTCTGATGGATGCAGGTGGCGCAGGTAGGAGAAGATGAGCGCCACCTGCACCAGGGCCAGGTAGTTGA